>JANMYZ010000095.1:0-4644 GCA_031382605.1 Planctomycetota bacterium
CTTTCCAGCGATGGCCCAGGACGGGGCACGCATCTGGCGCAAGAACTCGCGCGTCTTGATGGCCACACCGTCGCACGCGTGCACGGTGATGCGACTGGCGCGCCGACTTTACCCACCTGTCTGACCGCTTTTAGTTTCGAAGAACGCCCGCCCGGCGCGAGCCATTGGGGCGCACATTTACCTGGCGCTCGACTGTGGTTGCCACGCCGACTGTTGTGGCGACGCGCTGATGGCAGCGGCTGGACCATCGCTGCGATAGCCGTCAAAGTTGGCGATCACGCGCATGAGCTCGCTGCCACATTGCTGGCAGACCCTGCTATTTTACCCACGATTCCACCATCGTCGTGGCCGACATTGATCACCACGTATCAGGACGAAGTGGAAGATGCGGTCGCCCTTATCCGCGATGGCGCCCTCCGAAAAGTCGTTCTTGCCCGTGGATGTGACCATGCTTTGCCGAGCGACATGACGGTTGGCAGCATCATCGCACAACTTCGTCGGCTTGGTGAACGAGCGACATTGTATGCCTACGATTTACCAGGCGCCGGATTATTCTGTGGCATTACTCCAGAAATGTTATTTCAGGCCGAGGGCCGCCGCGTCACCACCATGGCGCTCGCTGGAACCACACGTCGTGGCCTTCATGCTGATGAAGACGCCGCGTTAGTCGCGGCTTTGGTCGCTGGCACCAAAGAGCGCAAAGAACACGGCTTGGTGGTTGAGCACTTGATCGCCGTCCTGCGAGAACGGGCCGCACCATTCACCGTGCCGTTAGCGCCGCATCCGCGTTTGCTCGATCGCGTCATTCACCTCGAAACCGTGATCAGCGCCGAACTCACGCGGGTCGATTATCTTGAGTTGCTCGACGCGCTCCACCCAACCCCAGCGGTATGCGGTCTGCCAACCACCACCGCCACGCACTACATCGCCCGACGCGAAAAACTGCATCGCGGATTATATGCCGGTGCCATGGGATGGATCGCACCCGATGGCGCGCGCATCATCGTCCCATTGCGTGGTGGCATCATCCGTCAGGACCTTGGCCTGGCGCGCTTATTCGCCGGCGCCGGCATCATCGAAACCTCGGTTCCTGCGATGGAATTCGGCGAAACTGAATTGAAATTATCAGTCATGAGACAAGTTCTCTCTCACGTCTGATGTCCGATGTCCGATGTCTTGTGGTGCGTTAGTTTTTTTCTACGGCATCGGACGTTCTCTTTTGCTTAGCCCGATAAACGAACGATAGAGTTACCAAACGCTGGCGTTTGCCTCCGACATCGGACATCGGACATCGGACATAAGACATAAGAAAGAACGATGAACTACTTCCGGCGGCCGCGACCTCCGTTAGCGTGCCGCGCGTGACTACGACTGAACCTACCCGCGATTCGTCCCTTCCACCAGCCGGCCAAGCGACGCGTCATTTGCGGCGCGAGATTGTGGCGATGAACGGGTACACGCCCGGTGAGCAAGTGCGTGACTGCATCAAGCTCAATACCAACGAATGCGCCTGGGGGCCATCGCCGCGCACGCAGCAGATTTTGGCCAACATTGGCGACGATCATTTACGACTTTATCCCGACCCGGTTTTTCGCCAATTACGTGAGGCCGCCGCGTCATGTTATCACGTTGCACCCAATCAAGTGTTGGCCGGCAATGGTTCCGATGATTGCCTGACGATTATTTATCGCGCGTTTCTGAACCCAGGCGATCAGGTTGCTAGCCCATGGCCAACCTACGGACTTTACGACACGCTTGCGACTTTGCAGGGCGTCGAGATGGCTCACATCGATTATCGCGTGGATGAAAAAACCTGGCATTTGCCGCGTCATCTGGCCAAGCAAGGCGCAAAAGTCGTGCTGGTGGCGAATCCCAATAATCCATCGGCGACGTTAACTCCGGTTGATCAACTACGCCAATTAGCTTATGAAACTGACGGCATTTTAGTGGTCGATGAAGCCTATATCGATTTCGCGCCCGAAGGCTCAAGCCTGTTGCCGCACCTCGCCAGCCATCCCAACCTAATCGTGCTGCGAACGTTTTCGAAGAGCTACAGCCTTGCTGGTGCGCGCTTAGGTTTGTTGTTCGCTCATCCCGATATGGTCACGCAACTGATGAAGGTGAAGGACAGCTACAACGTCAACGCGCTGACGCAGGCGTTGGGTGTCGCGGCCTTAGAAGACCGCGATTATCACCGCACGCTGGTGCAGAATACGCTGAAAGAACGTGCGCGTTTGGAAAGTGAACTCGCCAAGCTTGGGTGGAAATGGCCGCAATCGGCCGGCAATTTTCTGCTGTGTGAGGTTGGAGAACGTGCGGGCGCAATCTATCGCGCACTGAAAGATCGCGGCGTGCTGGTGCGCTGGTGGGATCGCCCACTGTTGTCGAGCAAACTGCGCATCACCGTCGGTCGTCCTGAACAAACCGATCTGTTGTTGAAGCATCTTAAGGATCTGGCGTGAGCGCCGATCATCGCCAACGCGCCCTGTGCATCCTGGGCTCGACCGGTTCGATCGGCGTCAGCACGTTGTCGGTCGCGAAGCATCTGGGCATTCCCGTACACGCGGTCAGCGCGCACAGCAAAGTCGAACAACTTGCTGCTCAAGCCCGCGCCTGCGGCGCACGGATTGCCGTGATCGGTGACGCCACGCGTTACGAACAACTCAAACAAGCACTGTCCGGCAGCGGCATTATCGCCGCCGCTGGAGCCAGCGCGCTGAACGACATCGCCGCCGCCCACGAAACCGGAGCCGTGGTTACCGCGATCGTCGGAGCTGCTGGTTTACCCGCGACGCTGGCCGCCGTGCGCGCGGGCAAGCGCATGTGCCTGGCCAACAAAGAACCGCTAGTCATGGCTGGTGATTTGATCATGGCCGAAGCTCACAAAAGTGGCGCGGCGATTCTGCCGGTCGACAGCGAACACAGCGCTATTTTCCAGTGTTTAGAGGGACATCGCGGCGGCGAAGTGCGCGAATTGCTGCTTACCGCTTCGGGTGGTCCTTTTCGTACCGTCATGGATTTGTCTCAGGTCACGCGCGAACAAGCGCTCAAACATCCGACCTGGTCGATGGGGCCGAAGATCACCATCGATTCCGCGACGTTGATGAACAAAAGTTTAGAGATCATCGAAGCCCGTTGGTTATTCGGCATCGAACCGGAACGCATTCGCGTGGTCATTCATCCGCAGAGCGTGGTCCATAGCATGGTGTCGTACGTCGATGGTTCGGTGATGGCGCAACTCGGCCTGCCAGACATGCGCGTACCGATCCAGTACGCGCTGACGTGGCCACGCCATGTTGGCGGTGAAGTCGCGGCGCCGAACTTCGCCACCATGTCGGCGCTGACTTTTGAAGAACCCGACACCGCACGTTTTCCGTCTTTGACCATGGCCTATGCGGCAGCGCGCAGCGGTGGCTTGGCGCCAGCGGTGATGAACGCCGCCAATGAAATGGCGGTCGCCACGTTTCTTGCCGGACGTTCACGTTTCATCGATATTTTCCGCACGGTTGAAGAGGCTTTGGCGCGCACGCCAACCATGCACGCGCCATCACTTGATGACATCATCGCTGCCGACGCTGACGTGCGCGCGCGCTTGGCCGGCTAAACGATGAGCAGCAAACGCATCCTGCTGCTGAGTAAAACTCCGCTGGTCGAGCGACTAGAACCCGACGTTCTGCAACGCTTGGCCGCTGGCGGCGCTGTCCACCTCGACCGCTTGCAGATCGCCGCTGATACGCATCAACGAACCCTGATGCTGGCGCGAAAAATCACCAGCGCCCATCACGTCAGCGAATGCACCGTCGAACAACTGCACCAACGTGACGGAGCCAACAAAGATTTAATCATCACCATCGGCGGCGATGGAACCGTGCTGACGGCGAACTCACTCGATGCGGATATTCCGCTGCTGACCGTCAATTCCGATCCCCAAGGTTCGATCGGCATGTACACCCGTTGCAACGCAGAAAACGTCGCCGCGTTGTTCGACGCGTGGATATCGGGTCACGCGCTTGAAGAAATCATCCCGCGTCTGCAAGTTCGCATCGACCACGATCAACCATGCCGCGTGCTCAACGAATGCCTCTTCGCCAGCGCCAACCCCGCAGCCATGACGCGCTACGTCCTTGAAGTCGACGGCCAGCGCGAATCCCAACGCTCCAGCGGAGTCTGGGTTTCCACCGCCGCTGGCAGCACCGCCGCAATTCGCAGCGCCGGCATGGAACCCGTCGAAGCACATCATCCAGCCCTACTTTTTCAGGTGCGCGAACCATTTTCTGGGCGTGGCCCAATGAAACTCTTGAGTGGTCGCCAGCTTCCACCAATCGGATTACGTCTGATGCCCGCCATGCCTGGGGTGTCGATTTTTATCGACGGTCCACATTTTCATCGGGCGATGCCGCCGGGTAGTGTTGCTGAATTTAGTGCGTGTCCGGTGCCGTTGAGGTTGTTGGGGTTGGGGTGAGAGTGATGGAAAGAATGGGTATGTGCTGTGTTGGATTGCAAAAATAAATCCAATATTCCAAGGCCACCTCATTTGCACAGCGCGTCGAGTAACTCCCACTTACACCAGCTACCGCAGCAAGAGAGAGCCTGGACATGCTAGTGTTAGCAGAGATGGTTTCCCATCACCTCAAAACCATGTTA
>JANMYZ010000100.1:0-2038 GCA_031382605.1 Planctomycetota bacterium
CGCGGCGGCGGCCAAGATGGCGAAGCTCATTGCCATGCGGTGATCGCTATAGCACTCAATCGTTGCTGGTTTCAGTGGTCTTGGGGTGATGCGCAGCCAATCGTCGCCGTGTTCGACGTGTTGGCCGACGCGGCGTAATTCGTTGACCGTTGCGATTAGGCGATCGGTTTCTTTGATGCGAATATTGGCGACGTTGCGGATGGTGGTTGGCCCTTCGCACAGCGGCGCGATGGCGGCCAGCGTCATCACCGTGTCGCTGATATGGTGCATATCGACGTCGACACCACGCAGCGGTTTGTCACTTGCGACGCGGGTAAAAGGAACTCCGACTTGTCCCGCGCTGGTGGCGAGTCGACCTTGGGTGACCGTCGCGCCCATCAGCTTGAGGACCTCGACAAAGCCGATGTCGCCTTGCAGAGAATATTGGTCCAGGCCGTTGACCGTGACCGCGAAACCCAAAGCCGCAGCTAAGGCAAACGGATAGCTGGCTGACGACGCATCGGGTTCAATGGCGTACGAATGCTCTGTATTTACAGGATTTTTATCGCCGTCGATGCCATAGGTCCGCCGTCCATGGACATGAAAGTGATTGCTCGTGGCGTCGATTTTTCCACCGAACGACTGTACCATCGCGATGGTCATCTCGATGTAGGGCCGACTGACCAAAGTGCCCTCAACGGTAATATCCAAATCGACGTCAAACATTCCCGCCGCTAATAATAGTGCGGTAAAATACTGACTCGATTTCTCACCATTCATGGTCACGCGTGCGCCAGTGATCGGCCCACCATGAATCGTCAGCGGCGGACAACCCGTTGGGCACTCGACCGTCAGCCCCAATTGCCGCAGGCCATCGACCAGGTCAGCGATTGGGCGCTTAGCCATATGCTGATCACCGGTGAAGGTCGTCGCCCCAGGAATCAGCGCTGCTAGCCCGGCAAGGAATCGCACCGTCGTACCGCTGTTTCCGACAAACAACGATCGCTGCGGAACTTTCAGTCGCTGGCGTCCACCCAAAATACGCACGCGATTGTGGCTGAGCGATTCGACTTCTATACCAAAACCATTGAGACATTCACGCATCCGCAGCGTGTCATCGCTTTCCAAAACGTTGAGTAATACCGTGTCCTGCGACAGCGCTGCCAGAACATAAGCACGATTGGTGATGCTCTTCGAACCTGGAACGTGCCAAACGATTTCACCCGTTGGACGAGACAGCGGCGCAATCGTGAGGGGGCCAGTAAGCATCGGACGCGCAGGGTGTGAGGATGGAGCACTGGTGCAAGTCGCCCGCGCCGCACGTGGTGCGACGAGCCTAAAAATCTAAACCCCGACGAGCTTTCATGCCCGATCGCTGCCATTCATTTTCCAGTCCAATTCACTGCATTCCACCGCATCGAGGTAGCCCGAGCCGGTAGCTTCTTTCAGCGGAAACTACCGGCTCGGGCTTTGTCAAAGAATGAGGGCCATGCTGTCTGTGCGGTGATCCATGCGCACGATGCCATCGGCAATCGTACGCATGGATCACGGACCTCGGCGAGATCAGCGAATGGCGGTGGCGTCGTCGATGACAAATCCAACTGGCAAAGAATTGCCGAAGGTTTCGAAGTCCAGGTAGCTCCAGACGATCTTCTTGGCTGGGTTAACTTCGATGATTTGTGGACTCTTGGCGCCAGCGTGGCAGTTGACGATCACGGTGTTGCCGTTGGAGAGACGTTGAACCTGGGCGACATAGCCAAGTTTGATGCCTGGCAGGTCGGCTTCTGTCAGCGCCCAGACTTCTTTTCCTGCTTTATCGACTTCGAAGGCGCGGTGACTGAAGCCGCCGCCGATCAAGGTGTTGCCGTTGGGCAGGCGGATGGCGCTGTAACATTCACCGGCGGTTTTGTGTTCCCACACGATCTTGCCAGCGGGATCGACTTCGGCGATTTTCGAATCGGCAGAGAGCGCCAAAAGGTAGTTGCCATTATCGAGCTTGCGCGCGTTGCGGGTTTGGTGGTGTGCTCCGCCAGTCATTGGGAGAGCCACGGTTTTTAAG
>JANMYZ010000107.1:0-2619 GCA_031382605.1 Planctomycetota bacterium
AATTTTACTCCATTAACACTGAAGCTTTCCATTTTGTGACCGCTACTAGGCATTGGATCGAAGTCTTTAACAAGACCTTCGACAACCTTGAAGTGACCATCTAAATATTCTTGCCGCAAGGCCGCCTGTTGAACGCCGGTCCCAATCCCAGCAATTAATGTCCACAGGAAAGAAAATAACAGCCAAAATGAAATAAATAGATTAACTAATGACTTATCTCTGTTTTTATAAAGAGACTTTCGCGTTATTATCAGCACGATTCCAATGCATATAAATAGAATGCCAGGTAAGACAAAAACAAGGCCGCCTAAACCGCTAGGTGCTATTTCAAAAGCTAAGACGTACATTTGGCTGCACTTTTTTAACGCTTAAAAGTTTTAAGGATAACGGATTAAGTTCGAGGGGTAACTGCGATTAATGGTATTAAATACGCGCGCCGCTCTTCTTCAGAACGGCGCGCGTCGATTATCACCTGAACATCAGCTCAGTTAGTGCAGTCAGCGTAATGTTTACGCCAACCATTCCGTGTGAACGAATTCGCCAAGTTTTTCGTTACGTTCATAGGTGTGCGAGCCGAATGCGTCGCGTTGGGCTTGCGTGACGTATGCTGGCAGACGCGCGGTGGCGTAGCCTTCGATGTAGGCCAACGAGGCCGACAGTGCGGGCACTGGCAGGCCAGCGGCGACGGCTGCGCCGACGACTTTGCGCAGCGCGGGCAGCGTGCGGGCGATGTCTTTTTTGAACTCTGCGGCGATCAGCAAGCTGGGCAGGTTTGGCTGTTTCTTGAACGCGGTGGTGATGCGATCAAGGAACACCGCGCGGATGATGCAGCCGCCGCGCCAGATGGCGGGGATGCTGCCCAGATCGGTGTTATAACCGCGTGCTTTACTGCATTCCACGATCAGGCGCATGCCCTGGGCATAGGCGGCGATCTTGGCGGCATAGAGCGCTTTGGCGATGTCGTTGACCGTGATGCCCTTGAGCTTTTTGACTTTGAGCTTCAGCACTTTTGCAGCGATTTCGCGTTCGACTTTCAGCGAGCTGATCAGGCGCGCATCAACCGCGGCGGTGATCGTTGGAATCGGAACGCCAACTTCGAGAGCTGCGACCGTCGTCCACTTGCCGGTGCCTTTTTGTCCCGCGCAATCGCGGATAGCGTCGAACAAGAATTTACCCTTTTTCTTAGGGTCAGCTTTGTCGGCGATGTTGCCGGTTAATTCGATCAAGAAGCTAGCAAGTTCACCTTTATTCCACTTGGTGAAAGTGGCGGCGCACTTCTTATGATTTTGCTTCAGGCCGCGAAACATCAGATCGTAACATTCAGCGATCATCTGCATGTCGCCGTATTCGATGCCGTTGTGGACCATTTTAACGAAGTGACCAGCAGAGCCTTCGCCGCACCACGTCACGCACGCTTCGGCATTATTTTTTCCGGCTTTGGCGCTGATCTCTTTCAAGATCGGCATCAATTTAGCCACGGCGGCTTTGTCGCCACCAGGCATGATCGAAGGCCCGATGCGCGCGCCTTCTTCACCACCTGAAACGCCCATGCCGACGAAAAAGAAGTTCTTTCCCTTCGCGAAAGCATTGCGGCGATCGGTATCAGCCCAGTGGGCGTTGCCGCCGTCAACCAGGATGTCGCCTTCTTGCAGCAGCGGAGCAATTTGCTCGATCACGGCGTCGGTGCCTTTGCCAGCTTGCACCATAATGATGATGCGGCGTGGGCGCTTGATCGCGGCGACGAAATCTTTGAGTTCTTTGCAAGGGATGAAGCGGGCATTTTTGCCGTGTTCCCATTGCATGACTTCTTCGGTCTTTTCATAAGAACGGTTGTAGATCGCCACGGTATGGCCGCGGGATTCAATGTTCTTGGCCAGATTACGGCCCATTACGGCCATGCCGATTACGCCGGCGTCAGCAGTCGCAGTCATTGGATAATTTCCTTATCGTTGGTTGAGGGAGTGACAGCCTGTAAAGACCGCGTCAGGCGTCCAGTGACAGTTGTGAGAGCCTGGGAATGCGCGGGCCTGGCTAGAAGCTGTCTGGAAATACAGGATTGAACAGGAGTGAACAGGAGTGCGCAGAGGTGCAGAGAAGAAGGATGCTCAGAGGCGACAGAAAATTGCATTTTTCCGGACCTCTGAACTTCAGATTGGCTCTGCGCCTCCGCGTCCCCCTGTTCCATCTGCCTTTTCAGACCGTCTCTTAGTTGCGAACCTGGCTGTAGCCCATTTGAATGATGTAGTCCAGGCCAGGGCCTTTGTGGTTTTCATCAAGGATCAGATCAATCCGCGCGGTATTTTTGTCGTCGATCTTGGTCATCACCTGCTCCACGCCGGAAGTTTTGCGCAGCTGCTTTTCGTCATCCAGCAGCATTTGCTGGGTAACGTTGGGCTTCGTGTAGGTGAACGACACCGTGCGACCGCTGCTACAAGCCACCAAGGCCATAAGCATGAGCGGAACCGTGGCGAAGGTCAGCAGAGAATGTGGGCGCATAGAAAAATCTCCTCAGCCAGCATGGTGGAGGGTCTCGCCGGCCAGCCAAGGCACGGTTGTGCGCGGTTAGGCGCGAAGGTCGCTGCGGATGAGTGGCGCCGCTGATGGCAGGCGACAGCATCG
>JANMYZ010000180.1:0-6016 GCA_031382605.1 Planctomycetota bacterium
GTGCCCATCGACGGCCAGCAGGTAAAACTTTTCATCGCGTACGAATATCCGCTCCCTGGACCTGGGAAAAATCGCGCACTCGGCTACGCCCAGGCCGACGGAAATCTTCAGCTTCTTCCTGATGATCACATCGTCCCAGCAGCTGACGCCGATGCGTGGCAACGTGCGCTCTACGGACATAACGTCAGAGTTTACTATGACGTGAACCAACCCATCGATACCGCGTTCATGATCAGTCCCATCCGTCCCGCGCACGGGCTGCGCCCCGAACATGGCATGCTGATGATCCTGTTCGGTCTCGCCTGTGGCATTCTGAGTTCACTCGCCCGACGACGCCGTTGAACGCGGTTCCTTTGCGCTGCCGCTTTTCTGCCGTTTCTCTGCCGTTTCCCTTTTACCTTTTTTATCGCTGACCTTCGGAGCCAATCATGATGCGTCTTATCGCTCTCATCCTCGCATGCTTCAGCATCACCGCCTTGCCCGCCGCCGAATGGACGGTGGACCCCGCGCAGCAGGAATTGCACGGCACTTTCGCCGGCCAACCGTTCTGGCTGCGACTGCTGCCGGCCGACAAACAATTTGCGGACAATCGCGTCCTCCAACTAGTCTACACCCCACCCAGCGAAACCGAATTAGTCGGCGCCCGCATTAATGATTGCCCATTTTTACTGGTGAATGATCACCTTTTGTTGGTGGCGCTCAATGGCCGCGACAGTGGTTCGAAAGTCGTGCCCTCAGCTCCCAAGGGCTATGCCGTCACTCGCGAAATCACCGTAGCCGATGGCGCTGAACAACGCATCGACCTCGAACACCGCACCATCACCGGCGAACTCGGCTGGGACCTACGCCTGGCGCCGATAGTGCTCAGCCTTGGCTGGCGCAGCGACACCAACGCGGACATTCGTTTGATCGATCTCTTCGGCCCACGGCACGCAGAGAAATTAAACCTGACATGGAATCACACCGCCGTCACCATCGCCGGCACCGCCTACACCATAACCCCTGATAAAACCGGCCATCTGCACACCCTCACCGCCGCCGACGGCACCGTGCTGCTAACCGTCACCGGCCGGCCGTAATTATTTCAGTATTTTCAGTATTTTCTCTGCTCAGCCATCGCCGGTAGCAGCAATCAGCAGCCAGCAGCCAACAGAAATATCCGCATTTGACATCAGCCTTCTCTTCATAGGCTGCGCCTCCCACAACGCGGGGTAGAGCAGTCTGGTAGCTCGTTGGGCTCATAACCCAGAGGTCGCAGGTTCAAATCCTGCCCCCGCAACCAACCCAAGTTTCATTGGACGAACCACCCTCAGCTAACGCTGGGGGTGAGTCGTTTCTGGAGATCCCCGGCGCACCGAAGGTCAAGGTTCCGCCTATTGGCAAGCGCTGCCGAACAGTGTTGGCGGTGGTATTGGGAGCGAACTTAACGTCCAGCCTCACGCCGAGGGCATCAAAGGTCCGTCGTAGTTGATCGGGCGGCAGATTGCCCAGGTGCCGGTCAAAGCGCTCCAGGTAGGCGAGGCTCTCAGTGACTTTGTCGTCGTTGCCAATGCCGTGCATGGCCAACTCGGACTCAAGACGACGAAGGTGGTCCTCAGCTTGTGCCAGCTCTTCGTGGCGCTGGTCATAGACCTCGCGAGTCATCGCGCGCTCGTGATCGGTACGGGCGTTGTTATGATCCAAATAGGCACGCTTTGCCTGGTCACCCAACCTCGTCGTATTGGCCCTGGCCATGATGATGGAGGCTTCGAGTTCGGTCTGCGTCGATCTGTGCTCATCCAGTACCGCTGTGATCTCCGCTTCTAGTCGTTGACGGTTGGCAAGTTGGTGGATTCGTCGACGCACTTGCTCGACAACGAAGATCACCACCTCGTCCCGCATGACCCAATTGTTGTAGCACAGCTCGCGGTTGCTGTTGATGAACTTGCTGCACATCCACGTCGAATGCTTGCCGTGATTATGACCGCACATCCGCTGGCCACAGTCGCCACAGAACACTGCTAATGGATATTTATTGGGGTCCGAACACTTCGACTTTCCGCGCTGGTTGCCCACGACCGCGCGCTGCTTGAGTCTGGCGAGGTTGGATTCGAACAAGCCGAAGGGCACGATCGGATCGTAAGGCGCCGCAGGAGTTACGAGCAGCCAGTTCTCAATGTCACGGTGCTCCTTAGCGATGGCCTTATTGCTGCCGGCGATGCGCTCGTTGTTTTGGACTTTCCGATACCCGGTCTCCGAGTTTTTATCAAACCGGCGAATGCTGCCGTACTCACGACGCCCCCACGCCATCTTGCCTGAGTACAGAGGATTTTCCAAGATTCCGCGCACGCTGTTGACCGTCCATTTGCCCCAGACCTTGCGAACGGATGCGTCCTGCTGACGTCGTGAGCGACCAGCATAGGGACTGGGGATTCCACGCTGGTTCAATTCTTTGGCGATGGCATGGAGGCCGACTAACCCGCCCGCGTATTCGGTGGCGATATGGCGGACCACCTTGAGCCGCGCTTGATTCTCGGCGTCAATCCCAGGCATCACGACAACAGCCTCGCCGCTCTGGCCTCGGATACCGCGATTGCTCTGGAGCACCTCGCCGACCACTCTGGATTTCGGATTGAAAGCCGCGCGGACGAAACCGTACGGAGGGTTACCGCCACACCACAGTCCTTCTTCGGCGGTGTCGCGCAGTCCACGCAGCGTGTTTTCTGCGAGGTCCACTCGCATCCGAGCGCCGGCAATCCAGTCGGCGTTCGCTGCAAGATCCTCGTACTGAGGGCCATCACTTATGAGCTTCGGATTGATGTCCATCCGTTGCATAACGATGGTGATGCCCGATTCCGCGATGTCTTTTTCCAACTTCATGCCGACTTCGTTTCGCTCGAATCGACCGAGGCGAGAGCGGTCCCATACGAATAGGAATGCGATGGACTTGTCCTGCTTGATGCGGCGCATCAACGCTAGAAGTCCAGGTCTCGTTTCGTCGGCCCCGGTGATCGCCTCATCGCAGTAGACATCGCCGGCTTGGGAAATCCCGCCGCTTTTTAGCCGGTGCTCAATGTCTTTAGGTACCGATAGACTGATCTCACGGTTCTTGGCGGTGCGAATCGCCCAGTCGAGTTGCTGGGACAGAGACTCCTCTTGTTTATCGGTCGATCGCCGAACGTAAACCAGCGCCACCTTACTGTTGTCGCTTCGATTCATTGCCGTGCCTTCTTTCTGGATAAGCCCGCGAGGTGACGATGACGAGAGTTGAACTCCACAACCAGACGGGCCAGTTCACGAAACCCGGTACCAGAAAAGTCGCCGGAGATCGTAGTATGATCTTCCAACCAAGCCACCTCCGCACGACGAGCGAGGTATTTCTGGTCCAAATCGTCCGGTAATTCATCGCCGTGAGAGAGCCATATCGACCGAATGACCGAGGCGAAACAGGCATCACCGGTGTATTTCGGCAGTCGACTTGCTGACTGCCGGAGAATGATCAAAAAATCGTCATCCATGAGGTCGGTAAGTTCTCCTCGCTGTCGTTCTTTGGTAGTGTTGTGTGGCACGCGTTGGTCTTCGTCTTGAAAGCATTCAGTCATGAAACCCTCCGGTTTAGTAGGTCGTGGCGAATGTCGTGAATTATTGGGCCGCAGGCTCATGCCGTAAAAACGTGGCTGGCGTCCCGATCGGCAGATCACTATGAATCCGTCCATCGAGCGTCCGGCCAGTGGCTTTCTTGTTTTTACCGCCCCATTGCTTGAAAAAGAACGGCACGGACGCCTTCAAGCACTGGTCGCGAATGTCCTGCACCCACTCGCTCTGCATGGGGCGAGCGCCAGGACCGGACTCGCCGCCGACGATTACCCAGTGAATGCCTGATAGATTCAAGTCGGGCAAGGGACCGATGAGCGGCTCCAGACTCAAAAAGCGAACTGCAGCCGGCACCCGACGGAGCGCGTCGATGCGTCCGCGAACACGATCATCCTCAACGCTCACGCCCATCCAGATATTGCTGTGCCATTCCAACTCTCTGGCTAGGTGCTCCAGACGATCCGCACGTTTCGTAAGTACTTGAAATCGATGCTGTGATGCTTGCCCCATAATATCGAAAACTTGTCGAATAAAGCTCAGAGGTACTTTTTCATGAAAAAGGTCGCTCATCGAATTCACGAAGATCAGCTTCGGGCTGCGCCGTTTGAGCGGCATGGACAACATTCGTGGATGGGTTGTTACCTCGAAGCCATTGAGATAACTTGGATTATTCATAGCCATAAGCCGACTCGACAACCGTTCAGCATAACAATTCTTGCAACCAGCGCTGATCTTGTCGCATCCGGTTACGGGGTTCCAAGTCGCGTGGGTCCATTCGATGGGGGTATTGGTGGACATATGTCCTCTTTCGGTTTGGGTACGTTGGCTTTGCCTCAACGAGGCGTTGGTGACGTTATTTTACTGACATGATTTCATGTCAGTTCAATGCAATAATTCGGTTGACAAGAGTGTGTCCGTATTGGCTCCTTGATTTGAATCGGTGGAGCGGCTGCGAAAGGAGCCAATCGGCGCTCCGGTTTGCGCGTGCTTCAATTGAGCCGGGCTTACTTTTACGAAACCAAGGACAGTAATATAATCGCGCGGATCACGGGTTGTGATAACGAAACTTGAACCGCTCAAAATGGAAGCCGAACGTCGTAGCAATTTCGACGTCAGCTGCTGGCGCTGAGTATTGGTCAAATCATCAAGCAACGTTTTATCACCCGCATCAACGCCAATCACTGCGATGGTTGCAGCATCGATAACTATCGCGTCGGATAATAAACGCAGCGCATCCGAACGTCGCGGCAAACAGGCTGCGCAGCGTGCGGCGAGTAAGGTCAGCAGCGATGGGTTTTCGTAGGCTGGCATGGTGGATATTTTCAGGGCTCAGTCATAGTCAGCGTGAAAGGAATTGCTACGATAAGATTGGTGAGTTGATTATGAAAGCCCGGTCAACGGTGCGTTCAATAATGCGAACTATGCTCATCGGCATCGCTCCATGCAATGGCGGCTTTGTCATGCATTTTTTCGGTTTACATGCTCGCGCATGGTCGCCGGGAAAATTCAAATTGGGGAACCCGGAGAGGGCGGCGGCGGAGTGGCGGCGGTGGAGTGGCGTCGTAATGCTTTGGACTAAGCGGCGGTGAGTTTCGCCAACCGGCCCAGGATTAATCTGACAGCGCGGCTACTCCAGCGACCGCCAAGCTTGGCTGGCACTAAGTCATCGTTAAGCGTGGTCGCGATATATTGGAAACTGCGACCAGCAGCGCGCAGGGCTTGCATGCGGATGAGCGTTTGTTGTTCACCAGGAATCTCGATCAGCGTCGAGCCGCTGGCGTCGAAATCCCAGCCGAAAGGTGCGGTGCCGCTAATTCTGCGACCTTCGCGGCGCATAAAATCCATGACCTGCGTCGTGCGCTCGACGATTGCCTCACGTTCCCAGGTCGCGACCGCTGCCAGGATCGACAAAAGTAATCGACCAGTCGCGGAGCCGCTGTCGATGGCTTCGCTCAGGCTCACCACTCGCGCGCCGCAACGGTCCAAACGCTCGTAGGTTTCCAAAACGTCGCGCGTGCATCTGCCCAGTCTGGACAAAGCGCTGACCACCAGCGTGGCTTTACGGCGCACCGTCAGGGCCACGGCTTCGCGCACGGCTGGCCTGCCGGTCATATCGGCACCAGATAAGCCAGCGTCGATGAACTCACCGATAATGGTGTGCCCTTCACGGGCTGCCCACGCACGGCAGCGGTCAAGCTGGCACGCGATGCTTTCACCATCGAGCTGGCCCCGTGACGATACCCGAGCATAGATCACGCATTCGGTCATGGCTGGAACCCTCCAGAGCGCAGATCCTCCATCGCCAGCGTGGAGTATGTCAACCCCGTTTCGCCTTCGTCAGGACTCCAGCCAGCGGTTATGAGTACGTGCCCGGAGTCCGATGGGGAGTGTCGCTGGTCTACCAGATTACCCGCGCACAACTTGTGCTCGCGCAGCTTGCTCC
>JANMYZ010000133.1:0-4179 GCA_031382605.1 Planctomycetota bacterium
AGTTCACGCTCTGCCGGTAAGCAGGTGCCACGGGCAAATTCGCCCGAGCGGATGGCGGCTTCGATGGCGGCGGTGGCCTGGGCCGCGCGCGCGGAGATTGGCAGTTTTGCCAGGCTCATGCGTCCACCGGCATCACCGCCAGCGCGCACACGCCGTGGGCGCCGATAACCAGCGTTTGTTCGATGTCAGCGGTTTTGCTAGGGCCGCTCATCCAGGTCGCGTGATGTGGTGGTTCGCGGCCGGCCAAGCGTCGCGCGAGATCCGTTTGGGCCTGCATAAATCCGCCGACCAAAGCGGAACGTGGGACCAAAACTAAAATGCGTTGGGCGAGAAATGCTAAGGCACGTTCAGGCAGTGATGACGAGGTGATCAACAGCGCGGCGTTTTCCGCGCAGGCAACTTCCGCTCGAATAATGGCTAAATCGACGTCTTCCCATTGATGCGGGTTCGGCGTGACGCGGGCCATTTCCCAGTCGGTAACGTCATTCAGATACGGCGCGGCAGTTGCGCTGGCGATGACGCGTCCAGTTCCACGACCAAAATCGATGGCTGCTTGAATGGCATCTTTCATCGACGGCTGGGGTTGGATCAGCGCTCCGCCGACGCTTTTGAGTGAGGCCTCAAAAACTTCCCACGTCGCAGGAAGTTCCGGTCCGCTGTATGCCCCTGGATGTGCCCGCAGTTCGCTGCCGGCAGGACGAGTGAAACGTGCGCTGAACGCAGCAAGGGCAGCGGCATCAACCATGGTCCTGATCCTTCCACCATTTGCGGAAACTTTGTTTGGGCGCAGGCGGCAGATCGCGGTGCTTGGTCCAACCAGCATGCGGACCGGGAATTCCTTTGCGCGCCAACGGCCAGAAGAAACGTGCGATGCGCCCGCCCGTGGCGTAGATCCATGGATAGCTTAAGGCGCGTGCGGCAATTTTCATCGCCATGCGTTTGGTAAATGGCACCTGACCTTCACTGGCCAAGCGTCGACGCCAGGACAGTAATTGATCATGAATATCGATCTTTACAGGACAGACGTTGGTGCATGAACCGCACAGCGTACTGGCGAAGGGCAATTCTTTTGCCTTCGCGGTGCCAATCATAGCTGGCGCAAGGATCGCGCCGATTGGCCCAGGGACAGTGGTGCCGTACGCATGGCCGCTCGCACGACGATACACCGGACAAGTATTCAGACACGATCCACAGCGAATACACGACAGCGCACGGCGATGTTCATCATCGGCAAACAGTTTATGACGACCGCCGTCAACGATGACGAGATGCGCTTGATGGCCTGGGCGCGTGGGATCGGTGCCACGCAAATGCGTTGAATAGGTCGTGATCGGTTGGCCAGTCGCGCTGCGCGCTAACAGACGCAGAAAAACGCCAGCATCGGCGGCGGTAGGGATCAGTTTTTCAACGCCCATGCAGGCGACATGGATTGCTGGTAGAGCGGTGCCAAGGTCAGCATTTCCCTCGTTGGTGCAGACCACGATCGCACCGCTGTCAGCGACGGCAAAATTGACTCCAGTCATGCCCGCTTGGGCGCCAAGAAAATGCTTGCGCAGATTGGCGCGTGCCGCCCGCGTCAAACGAATCGGATCGTCTTCGCCTTTGGGCGTACCTAAGTGTTCATGAAATAACTCGCCAATTTCCCCACGTTTCAGGTGAATCGCGGGCACCACGATGTGCGAAGGGGGTTCGTGGCGCAGTTGGACGATGCGCTCACCCAGATCGGTATCGACCACTTCGATACCATTGGCTTCGAGGTAGTGGTTGAGACCACATTCCTCGGTCAACATCGATTTGCTCTTCACCATTTTGGTGACGTTATTTTTCTGCATCAGATCCAGCACAATGCGTTTTAGATCATCAGCCTCTGGCGCCAGATGAATGATCCAACCGGCGGCTTCCGCATTGGTGATGAACTGTGACAGCAGCGATGGAATGTGATCCAACACGTGAGCTTTAATGCCCGCCGCTTGTTCGCGCAATAATTCCCAATCGGGCACGGTGTCGGCGGCGCGATCACGTTTGTAACGCAGATGCCAGAGCGCGCCGTCGTGCCACGTCACGCGTTTTTCGTCAGCGAGAAATTTCTCAGAATCAATATGGAATTGGGGGACGCGCGCGTTCATCTGGATTCCGTCTGAGCGTGGTGCGATGGGCAGTTCATTGGCATGCCAAGATCTCCGCCAAGTGGATGGCTTTTGGTCCGCGTCCGCGTCGTTTGCGTAGGCCATCCAGATGCATCAAACAACTTTGATCATTCCCCGTCATGTATTCGGCATCGCCCTGTGCAAGTTGATCACAACGATCATGGCCCATGCGTGAGGACAGATCGGCTTCCGCTACGGCAAACGTGCCGCCGAAGCCACAACATTCGTCGCGCCGTTCGGGCATCAGCAACGTCAGCCCCTGAACGTTGCTCAGCAACGCTTCGGCCGCGCCGACTTTGGGTGCATCGCGCCGCTCACTCATGTTGCCCAGGCCCAGTTCACGCAAGCCGTGACAACTTTGATGCAGCGACACGCGATGCGGGAAGGTCGCTTTTAAATCGGTCACGCCCAAAACTTCGACTAAAAATTCAGCCAATTCATAGGTGTGTTCCATGGTTTTTTCGTCGCCCGGACTCAGCGACATGCCAAGGTCATGGTAGTGATGGCGCACCATGCTGGTGCAGCTGCCGGACGGACAAACCGTGGTTTTTCCAGCAAAGAGGTCGAGGTGCCGTCGCCCCAAAATCGCCGCATCGCTGGCGCAGCCGGTGTTCGCCATCGGCTGTCCGCAGCAGGTTTGCTGGGCATTGTAATGCACCGTGCACCCCGCCCGTCTCAACACCGTGACGGTGGCCATCGCCACCTCCGGATGGACTTGGTCGAGGTAACAGGGAATGAAGAGGTGGACATCCATAGTAGTGGCTCAGTGGTATGACCTCTTACCAATGGGGAGGTCGATGCAACCATCAGATGGCTGGCCATTCGACAGTTTCACCTTTGAGAAGACAGAAAAAATCGTGATTCAACCTGAATCCAGCAATAGAACACAGAGCACCAGAGAACCAGAGGAAGAAACAAGACGTTACCGTGAAACATCAGCGCATCTTTTGGATGATCGTTCAAAAAAGTCTCACTCTTTCTCTGCTCTGGTTCTCTGGTCCTCTGTAGTGCTAAGGTTCAATTTCTCCGTGCTATCCGAAGAAATCTCTGCACGTACGAAAGGTAAGAAAGCAGGGGAAGTGCTAAACCACAGAGGGCACAGAGGGCACAGAAAAAGGCATTCTGATTTTCCTCTGTGCCCTCTGTGCCCTCTG
Organism: Planctomycetota bacterium; assembly: GCA_031382605.1. GTDB lineage: Bacteria > Planctomycetota > UBA11346 > UBA11346 > UBA11346 > BOG-1363. Next base: position 3,302 of record JANMYZ010000133.1, read on the forward strand.
TGGTTAGACTTCTCCGATCGTAGTCTTCGCTTGGGTTCCGGCTACGCTGGCCTGTGTTCTATCCATCGCGGTTTTATCGATGGTCAGCGCATCGGCTTCATCAAACATTGATTGAGCGCACCATCATCCTGCGGTCTCGTTCAGCGGCGCACTTGCGCCCTGACCAGCGTTCTTGAGCATCCCGCCCACCTTTTACCACATCGGATTCCATCATGCCCCTGCACGAACAACTTACCGCTCTTGCTGCCCAGGTTCGCAAGCACAGCAAACTGAAACCACAGGTCGCGATCCTGCTTGGTACCGGCCTTGGTGGCGTCGCGAAACGCATCAAAGCGGAAGTGAAGATTCCGTATAGCACTTTAGAGGGCATGCCGCAGGCGACGGCGGAAAGTCATCACGGAGAAATCGTGCTCGGCACGTTGGCTGGCGTTCCGGTGGTGGCCTTCAGCGGACGTCTGCATTGTTACGAAGGTCACAGCCCGGCTGATGTGGTCGTGCCGGTGCGCTTGGCCAAAGTGCTCGGCGCTAAAGTGTTGATCATGGGCTCAGCGGTTGGCGGTATTAATCCGCATTATCAAGTTGGCGATCTCGCGGTGCTCGACGATCACCTCAATTTGATGGGCATTAGTCCGTTGGTCGGCCCGAATGACGATCGCGTCGGCCCACGTTGGCCTGACATGTTCAACACCTATGATCGTAAGTTATTGGCCTTGGCCGACGAAGTCGCACTGAGCCAAAAGATCCATCTGCACAAAGCGGTTTACGCCGGCGTGCTGGGACCAAATCTCGAAACCAAGGCCGAATACCGCATGTTACGTCATCTCGGCGCCGACGTGGTCGGCATGAGCACGGTGCCCGAAGCGATCGCCGCCGTCCAC
>JANMYZ010000139.1:0-9332 GCA_031382605.1 Planctomycetota bacterium
TTCGATGCCTTGACCGCTGACGATAATGGTCGCGCCGTCAATTTTGGCCTGGGCGTGGAAGAATTTTCCGTCAGCAGCAGCAATGGCGAATCCAGCAAGTTGGTCGCCGTGTTGGGCGAGACCATCACCGACATGGTCGAACTCTAAACGGATGGTGTTGCCTTCGATTTTCATATTTTTGTACAGCGGGCCCTGATGGACGATGGGTTTGCCGTACGTTTTTGCCAGCGCTTCAAGCGCCAGGCGTTTGCCGACATCTTGTTTGTTGCGTGGGTGGATGTCACCAGCCTCACCAATGTCGGTGATCACCGCGAGACCGCAGTTCGGCACCGTTTGAGCGGTGAAAAGTTGGGCTTCGCGCAGTTCGGCCCAGCCGGATTGCACCGGGTCAGTGGTTCGTTCGGTGAAATTTGCGAGCTGGACAATGTAAAATGGAAATTCGCCGCTGCTAAAACCAGCTCTCCAATCGCGAATCATGGTCGGCAGCAAGCGACGATATTGCTCAGCGCGACCAACGTTTGCTTCGCCTTGGTACCAGATGGCGCCTTTGATGGCGAATGGTTTCAAGCAGGCAATCATGCCGTTCGATAACACCGTGACGGTATTCTGATTATTTTCGGTTCGTAGCGGTGGTTCGCGCGTTTCGCCGAGGGTTCTGGTGGCTTGGTAACGCCAATCACCAGCCAGAGGAATCGGCTCAGCGCCAGCGCGGGTCAATTTTACGGCATCTGCAGCGCTGGAAAATCCACCGTGGCCACCCGTGTCGAGCACGCGAACGGTGATGGTGTTGCGCCCGGCCTTCAGCAGCTTGTTGGGAATTTTGTAGGAACGCGGAAGATTCCAGTCGCTCATTTCTCCAACTTTCGAACCGTTAACCCAGGTGGTGTCACGATCGTCGATGGCTCCGAGTTCCAGTTTCAAATCTTTGCCCGTCCAGTCTTCGGGGAGCTCAAATTCACGGCGAAACCATACGATGCCATCGTAGTCCGGCAGTTCGGTTGCTTCCCAGTTGCCAGGAACTTTCATGGTTTTCCAGCCACTGACATCGATTGCCGGATCGGCAAAGCCCAGACCGCTGGCGCTGCCAGGATCGTACTTTTTATACCACACCGCCGATAGATGTTCAAAATCGCTCTGCCCAGTTTTTGCCAAGCGTTCCAGTTCATCGACAGGGCCTTTAAATTCATCCATGGTGCGTAGTGCGCCCGCACTGGTCCACGCTTCTGCAAGCGTGCCGCCCCAATTGCTGCTGATTAGCCCAATGGGAATCCCCGTTTCTTGCTGCAGCATTCGGCCAAAGAAAAAACCGACAGCGCTGAAGTCTGCCGCCGTCTGCGATGTGCACACCTTCCAATCAGCATTTACGAGGTGCTGCGGGAGCGGGTTCATGCGCTTGGGAACATGAAAAAGTCGGATGTGGTGATGATTGGCTGCGGCAACTTCTTGGTTGGCGTTGGCGGTTCCGTTGAGCGCAAATTCCATGTTCGATTGGCCGCCGCACAGCCACACGTCGCCGACCAAGACGTCACCTAATTTATGCGTGGTAGGGCCGCTAATGAAAAAGTCGTACGGACCACCGGCAGCAATCGGTCCGAGCTTGGTTTGCCAACGTCCATTGGCGTCAGCGATCGCCTTGGCGGTTTTCCCCGCCAAAGTGACGGTGACTTCTTTGCCCGGTTCGGTCCAGCCCCACACCGGCGCTTCGACGTCCCTGGGGAAGACCATGTGATCACTAAACAGCGGATGAATCAGGGGGAGGGCCTCGCCTGCGCCCACCGTATGGATCAGTGACATGACGAAGGCCAGCAACAGAAAACGAACGGTGGACATAGAAAGCTCCCAAAAGATCAACAAGTGTACGTCATACCCATGCCTGCAAGGGGCGTTGAACCTAAAACCGCAGTAGGAATTCAAACTTCCACCGCAAAGCTGCTAAGACGCAAAGTAAAACAGGAGAAAACAGAGATCAAAAATAAAACTTCAGTGATCAATGGCTTCACCAAACGGGTGATTCTTGTTTTGCTGTAAGTCCTTTGCGCTCTTGGCGGCTTTGCGGTAAAATGATTCTCTACTGCTTTTTCTAGGTTGAAACGTTAGCGCCTAGCCTTGAGTAACTGCTTTATGAGCGGCCAGTTCAGCTGAACAGGTGAAGCTGATGAGGGGCGTCGGCGGGCTGTCGTCGAGTGATTTTAGAGTGCGACAACGGCGTCGATTTCAACTCGGCCACCCTTGGGCAGAGCGGTCACTTGGACGGTGACGCGTGCGGGGTAGGGCGCTTCGAAGAAGCTGGCGTAGATCTTATTTACGGCCTGAAAATCAGCGAGATCGACGAGGTAGACGGTCAAGCGCAGGGCTTTGCCCAGGCTGGTTCCAGCTTCACCGCAGAGGGCTTCCAAATTACGCAGCGCTTGTTGCGCCTGCGCCGCCGTATCGTTGGCGACGAATTCACCGCTGGCCGGAATAATTCCGAGTGAGCCGGAGCACCACAGCAAGCCGTTGTGCTTGACCGCTTGCGAATAAGGACCGATGGCCGCTGGGGCCTCGCTGGATGTAACGGTGGTACGCATGGGTCGGCATCGTGTTGTTAAATGAAAGGTGGCAACGGGGGAGGTCGATCATCAAGCGCGGCCAATCTGAGCGAACCCCGATAGATGCACATTTGCATCCCCGCGCTAGCGTCTCGCCCCGTGCTGAAGGAGCAACGTGTCTAAGAATGGCCCTAACGAACCCTGCTGGTGTGGCAGCGGCAAAAAATATAAACGCTGCCATCAAAGCCGCGATCTCTTGAAAACGTTGCGCGGCGACATGGTTGAACCGCAGCCCGCCGTGGTCGCCGGCGATGGTCGGCCCTTGGTCCGACCTGGGATTGTTTCGCCTAGGCGCACGGTGCCAGCGCATATTCCACGCCCTGACTACGCCATCAGCGGACGCCCAGCCAGCGCGCGTTCACGTCAAGTCATCAAAACGCCAGAGCAGATCACGCGCATGCGCGCTGCCTGCACCGCTGCGCGAAACGTTTTGGAGATCGCCAAGAAAGCTGTGCGACCGGGCATCACCACGGATGAGATCGACGCGATCACGCATCAAGCCTACATCGACCTGGGCGGTTATCCGTCGACCTTGAATTATCACGGTTATCCCAAATCGCTGTGCACGTCGGTCAACGAAGTGATCTGTCACGGCATTCCGGATTCACGTCCACTGCAAGACGGCGATATCGTGAATCTGGACGTGACGATTTTCCTCGACGGCATGCATGGTGATTTGTCGGAAACCGTCGGCGTTGGCACCATTGATGATGAATCTCAGCGGCTCATCGACATCACGCATACCTGCATGATGCGTGGCATTGCCGCGATCAAACCGGGTGAGCGGGTGTGCGACATTGGCCGCGCGATTCAAGACCATGCCGAGGACCACGGCTATGGCGTGGTGCGCGCTTTCGTCGGTCATGGCATCGGCGAGCAGTTTCACATGGACCCGCAGGTACCGCATTATTTTGATCCTGGCCTGACGGCGCGCATGTTGCCCGGCATGGTGTTTACCGTCGAACCGATGATCAACCTGGGCGATTGGCGTCACGTCAGCTGGGACGACAAATGGACTGCCGTGACCATCGACCGTAAACGTTCAGCGCAGTTTGAGCACACCATTTTGGTCACCGAAAAAGGCGTCGAAATCCTGACGTTACCGCCAGGAGTTCGTCAGCCGTTTGAGTACTGAGCCCACGCCGGTGCGAGAAATCTGAGGGGCTGTCTGCAAAGGCAATTTTAACAGGAGAACGCAGAGGCGCAGAGCAATCATGAGGTCGTAGGTGAAGAGAAAATACTACGATCCTCTTTTGAACTTGAGCATTCTTCTTCTTTGCGCCTCTTCTTCTTTTCTCTTCTTCTTTTCTCTGCAGCTGTGCGCCCTCCGTTGCAGGGTCTGCTCTCCTAGCCTTGACCCTTCGATGCCCCTTCGACACTGCCCGACCATGACTACTCCGCCTGATAGCGACCTCTTGCTTGAATCGTTAAATGATGAGATGCGTGCGCAAATGGCAGCGCTCAATGATCTGCATCACCCGGTTTATCCAGCTGGTCCGAAGCGTATTGTTGAATTAGAACGACGGGTCGCCGAACTGCGCCTCGCTATCGGTGAGCGTCGTCGCGCGCTTGCTGCAGCACCACTGTGATCGCTGATCGCTGATCGTCGCAGTGCATCGTGCGTGAAAATGAGTTGATCCGTCAGCTGCGCCAGCGCGTGCGCGATCCAGCGGCGATGCTTGGTATTGGTGATGATTGCTGCGTGTGGACTCCGAATGGTCGCACGTGCTTGAGCACTGACACTATCGTCGAAGGCCGGCATTTTCGCGCTGATGACGAACCTGCTTTCATTGGGCGTAAAGCCGCTGGAGCAGCGCTCAGTGATTTGGCCGCGATGGGCGCGAAGCCGGTCGGTGCGACAGTGGCGCTCAGCTGTCCTGAGCGTTGGAATGCCTTGGCGGTGATGGAGGGGCTGCTCGCTGAGCTTGAACGCCACCAGTGTCCGTTGTTGGGCGGTGATACGACGGGTGGCAATGATTTAGTCATCACCGTAACGGTATGGGGCGAAGCCGTCGCCACCGCGCATGGTCCTGGTCGATTGGTGACGCGCTCTGGTGGAGGAGTTGGTGATCTGTTGGTCGTCACCGGTCCATTGGGCGGCAGTTTGCAACGTGGTCGTCACCTTCGTCCTGAGCCGCGTTTTGCGGAAGGTCAGTGGTTGGCGGCAAATCCATACACGCACGCGTTAATGGATCTCAGTGATGGGCTTGCGAGCGATGCGCCCAAATTGGCAGAGGCGAGTGGCTGTGGATGTTTGTTGTTGCCCGCGCAAGTACCCGTGCATGCCGATGTCCCGGAAATGTCCGATCAAGCGAAGGCCGCCTGTTGTGATGGCGAAGATTTTGAACTGTTGGCGGCGGTCGCCGCAGAACATTGGCCAGCGTTGCAATTAGCGTGGCCGTTTGCAGCAGGACTCGCGACGGTCGGATGGTTGGTCGATCAACCAGGAGCCTTTCGTGAAGATCATCATGGCCGCGTGGTGCCATTGGATTGGCAAGGGTACGAACACCGCTGAGGCTCATGCTTCGTCAGAGCAATGAGGCTGATGAGAAGGCTACGGACTACTGGTTAAAACCGGCGATGGGCTCACGCGGAGGCGCGGAGGCGCGGAGAATGTCCATGAAATCGTCACAACAGGCGATCACCCATCTGGTGAATGCCGCGCTACCTCCCAGCGAGTAAATTTTTGTGGGTATCCTCCGCGCCTCCGCGTGAAACCTCGAAGGCACCTTTTCATTTTGAGTGGCTCTGAGTGTTACAGCCTTGCCCTGGGACTCTATCACGACTAGACCATTTCTAACGTGCGTCACCATGGTCGCTCGTTGAATTCATAAATCACCCTCCTTCCAAGGAATATCCATGCGTTTGAAGTCTTTTGTTCCCTGCCTCGCCGTCTTGGCATTTGTTGGCTGCGATGAGCAGTCACGCGCCACGACTCCAGCCGCCGGCGCTACGACCCCAGCAGTGACCGCGCCTGCTTCTGCCGTGGCTGCGCCTGCTACCGTTGTCAAACCAGTGGTTGAAAAAGCAGCAACCGCAGCAGTGGCAGCCGTTTTGAAACCAGGCCTGCTGGCTGAATATTATGACCTCGCTGAAGAAGTTTCAGATTTCCCGGTTATTGCTGCCGGTACTAAGCCAGCGGTCAGCCGCGTGGATGCGACGATCAACATCGAAGATAGTGAAGACGAAGTTCCTGGCACGACCCTCAGCGAGCATTTCTATATTCGTTGGACGGGCGTCGTGCGCGTGCCCAAGGACGGCACCTACACGTTTACCATTAATTCGGATGACGGCTCACGCGTGTTCATCGACGATCAAGAAGTGATCGACCATGGCGGCGTGCACGCGATGGAAGAAAAATCTGGCGACGTGGTACTCAAGTCCGGCGACCATAAAATAAAGGTCGAGTTCTTTGAGAACGAAGGCGGCGCTGGCTGCATTTTGATGTGGTCGGCCGCTGGCGTTGATCAGGCTGTTGTTCCAGCAACTGCGCTATTCCATTAAATGATGTGCCGATGAGGTGAGGAATGCCTCGCCTCATCCGTGCGCTCTCTGGTTAAAAAAGCCGATCGGTCCAGAAATGGGCCGGTCGGCTTTTTATCGAAATCGTGACGATGACCTACCTGACCGGAGTGGCCGGCGTCTGACCGTTCAGCACTTGGGCCTGAAGGTGCGTCATGAAATACTCAGACATGACGGTGTACAAATGAGTCTGGGTATTTTTCCCTTCTTTGAGCGAATGGGAACGTGCGGGATAGGCGAGCATCGAGAAACGCTTGTTCAGTCCGATCAACGTGTTCATGAGCTTTTCGGTTCCTTGGAAATGACCGTTATCGTCGCCCGTGCCATGAATCAGCAGCAGATTTCCACGCAACTGTTCGGCATAAGTAATCGGCGATCCGACGCGATAGCCTTCAGCATTTTCGCCGAGTAAACCCATATAGCGCTCTTGGTAGATGCTGTCGTAGAGCAATTGATCGGCATTCGGGGCCACGGCGACTGCCGTGTGGAAGACCTCCGGAAAACGAAAAATGGCATGCAGGGTATTGCTGCCGCCGCCGCTCCAACCCCACACGCCGACGCGTGTCGGGTCAGCGTAGTCCCATTTTTTCATCAAAACGGTTACTGCCGTCGCTAATTCTTGGGGGGCAAGAACGCCGATCTGGTGCAAGACTGATTTTCTCCACGTACGACCACGCGGAACTTTGGTGCCGCTGGTGTCGATGCTCGCGACGACGAAACCCTGTTGTGCGAGCATCCAATGGTACAGCGACTTTTGCCACGCATCCATGACGGTTTGACCAGCAGGTTCGCCGTATTCATAAAAGATGACCGGGTATTTACGTCCAGGAAGCATGTCTGGCGGGGTGATGCGCCAGCCGTCAAAGATGACGCCATTGCCAATGTCGACGCGAAAGAAATCAGCTTTGGGTAGCTTGAGTGTCGCCATTTTTTTGACCAATGCAGCGTTGTCGGCCAATACGCGAACCACGCTGTGATTGCTCAGGGTGATGAGATCGGTCACCGGTGGCGTGGTGAAAGTTGAATACGTATGTTCAGCCGACTTCATGTCTGGTGACATGCGGTAGACGTGCCAGCCAGGTTGAGTGGTCGGCGTCACGCGCTCCATGCCTGTGCCGTTAAAATGCACGCGGAAAAGATAGCGCTGGGTTGGATTTTCCGGCGAGGCGGAGAAATACACCCAATCGTTGGCCTCATCGACGCCCTCGATTTCCAGGACGTCAAAATCACCCGGTGTGATCAGCGTGGTTTTTTTGCCGTCGCTGCTGACCACATAGGCATGACGCCAGCCATCGCGTTCACTCAGCCACATAAAGGCTTGGCCACCCTTGACCCACGACACTGGATTTTCGCTTTCCAGCCAAGCCGCGTCTTTCTCGGTCATAATGGTTTGCGTTGCGCCGGTTTTGGCGTCCGCCAGCATCACCAGATTGGTGTTCTGCCGACGGTTTAATTGCTGCAAAAGAATCGCTTTGCTGTCAGCAGTCCAGCCCATTTCGGCGACATAGTGTTGACGGGGATCGCCAGGAATTGCCAGCCAACGGACTTCGCCACCAGTGGCGTTCACTACGCCAAGACGGACAGCGGAATTTACCTGACCAACTTTGGGATAAGCAAAAGTAGTAACCCGTGGGTAAAGACCGGCGGTGTTGTCGAGCAGATGGAATTCAGGCACGCCGGTGGTGTCAAATTGCCAGAAGGCGATGGACTGACCGTCAGGGCTCCAACGAAAGGCATCGACAATGGCAAGTTCTTCTTCGTTCACCCAGTCACCGGTGCCATTGACGATCTTGGCGGTGCCATCGGTCGTCAGCGAGGTGATGCGCAGATCGCTGGTGTTTTGTGCGTAAATATTGTTCTCGCGCACATAGGCGACGCGTGAACCGTCGGAAGAAAATTTAGCAAACTGGAGCGTGGATGGCTTGGCCTCGCCGCCGAGTTTTTTCAGTTCCTTGGTTGCAAGGTTCAATACCCAGTAATCGCCACGAGTCTTTTTTCGCCAGACTCTTTGGCTGTTGGTGTAAATGAGTAATTTGGTTTCGTCGCGTGAGAAAGTCATTCCATCGATCGGCAGCTGTTTGGTTTCGCCAGCCGGCATCAATAGGGCAGCAGGGATCACCAGTTCTTTTTTACCACTCGCCACATCGACGCGGACGACATCATATTTTTTATTTGACTCATCTTTGCCAGACCCGTCAGCAAGGACGGTCGTAAAGTAGGAGGCTGATCGTTCGCTCCATATCAACAGGTCGACATCTTGAACGTCGAATTCTTTATCTGAAAAAATCCGCTCAGCACTTAGCATGGTGGGTAGCATGGCGGGGTCTTTCTTGACAGGATCAGCGCTCTGGAGGCAAGGAACCGCGATGGCGATCAAAAGACAGATATTTGCCATGGATTGGAGAAAATAGCGCATGTGACTCCAGGTCAGGAGAATGATCAGTTGGGTGTTCAGGTATGGTTCTGTGAAAAAAAGATACGGCCGCAGCGGCGCAGAGACTTCCCGTGGTTTATTGGCCAAGGGAAGTTTTCAAATGTACGCCGCTACGACGACTATTTTACGTCGCGAATCAAACTTTGGTGGCGGCTTGGCGGGCTGGCAAAGCAGGGCGAGTAGCCAGTGACTTGGCGATGACCGCTTCGGCTTCTGCCAGCTCGGTGCCGGTGACTTGCAAACGTGGTCCACGAACGCGTGCAGAGCTGATGCCGCAGCGTTCTTGGACGAGCTTAATCAACTGCACAAACTTGATGCCTGCGTCGAAGCGCAACAACGGCAGGAACCAATGGAGCAACTTCAAGGCTTCATCTTTTTTGCCATCGCGGGCAAGTTCAAACAAGCGCACCGATTCAGCCGGTAATGCGTCAGCCAAACCAGCGACCCAGAAACTCGCGCCGGCAGCAACGCCTTCGACGACCAAGTCATCAAGACCAACGCCAACCACCAAACGATTTCCAGGGGTAGCAAGAATCGCGGTGATACGACGGATATCTCCGCCGGATTCTTTCACGGCCACCAAGTTCGGGTGACGTGCAGCAAGCTCAGCAATCTGCGTCGGGGTGAAGTCGGTTTTGTAGGCTGGAGGATTGTTGTAGAGCATGCATGGCAGTTTGGTCGCGGAGATAACCGCGCTGACATGCGCCGACATTTCGCGCCAATCTGAACTGTAAATGTAAGGCGGCAAAACCATCAATCCGCTGGCGCCATTCTTTTCGGCAGAGAGG
>JANMYZ010000189.1:0-2352 GCA_031382605.1 Planctomycetota bacterium
CCCATTCTCTCCGGCAAGTATCTTCCCCTCCTCCGATCTCCGCGCCTCCTGTTCGTTGTTTTCTTCTTTGACTGTCCCATGAGATTGAACCCACACGAAACGCCGCAGAGCCAATAAAACTTCCACCGCAAAGACGCTAAGAAAAAACAAGAGATTGAACAAAATACGTATGATTTGTGTCTTCACCAAACGGGTGAAGACACTGATCATCTAGTTTTTGATTCGGACCTTTGCTTTTCTTGGCGTCTTTGCGCCTTGGCGGTGGAAGTTTGAATTCCGACTGCCGTGTCTAAATTCAGCAGCGCTAGCTAGTCCGGCGGCTTTCCGTACACCACCGCGCATGTCTAAACAGCGTTATCATTTTTCCGGCATCGCCGGGGCCGGAATGAATCCTCTCGCTCAGCTTATGCGTGCCTGGGGACACACGGTGCAGGGCAGTGATCGTTCGATTGATCAGGGTAAACATCCTGACTTGGTGGTGCGACTGCGCGCTCAAGGCATTACGATTCTGCCGCAGGACGGCACCGCGATAAAGGCGGGCGTCGATCGATTTATTTATTCAACGGCAGTTGAACAGGACACTCCAGAAATCCGCGCCGCCAAATCCTTGGGCATCGCTTTGGTACCACGTCCAGCATTGTTAGCTGAAGTCGTCAACGCGGGTGGCCCAGGTGTCGCCATCGCGGGGACCTCCGGAAAAAGTACCGTGACCGGAGTGATCACTTGGATTTTGCGCCAAGCGGCCACGTCAGCGACGATTCTTTCGGGAGCACCCTTGGCCGGCGATGGCGTCGGCGGCGGTTTTGCCGTAGGCCCGCAAGGTGGCGCGGTGGTTGCCGAAGCGTGCGAATCTGACGGCACTTTAATTGGTTATCACCCTGGCATCGGCGTGATTCACAATATCAGTCGCGATCACACCGAGGTCGAACAGCTGCATCAGCAATTCGATCGCTTCGCGCAGCAAAGCCGTTTATTGCTTGTGAATGCGGGTTGTGCAGAGGCGCTCAAAGCTGCGCTCGGTCACCCGCACGTGCGGCGTTATGGTCAAGGTGGTGCGGCGGAATATCCGTTGGAGGTCATCGCCGTCGGACCACAGCGCAGCCAAGGCGTGCTCGGCTTGCCCGATGGAAATGAAATCGCTCTCGATCTGCCGCAGCCCGGTGCGCACAATTTAGAAAACGCCGCCGCTGCTTGTGCCGTGGCCTGCGAACTTGGAGTTGCGCCGACGATTATCGCCCAGGCCTTGCGTGAATTCCCAGGCGTCGCTCGCCGCTTTGAAGTGATCGGCACGACTGACACCGGCATTCGCGTGGTTGATGATTATGCCCACAATGGCGAGAAAATTCGCGCCGCCGTGCTGGCAGCGCAAGCCGGCTGCAATCGTCTAATCGCCGTGTTCCAACCCCACGGTTATGGCCCCGCACGGTTTCTTCGTCCTGAGTTGAAAGAGTTGCTGCCGAGTTTGTTGCGGCCGCAAGATCGTTTCTGTTATGGCGAAATTTTTTATAGCGGCGGCACGGTCGCTAAAGATATTAGCAGCCGTGAATTGGCGCAGGATTTACCGGAACGTCTGCGCTGTGGTTACGCCGCCAATCATCAGGAGGTTTTAGCGTGGACGGCAGACGCGGCCATTCCCGGCGACACCGTTTTATTGATGGGCGCACGCGATCCAGAATTGCCGCGTCTGGCGCGGGCGATTCATGAATTGTTGTAACATTGGTAACGTTGGTCGCGAAGTCTTTTGGTCAGTGAATTTTCACCAATGACCATGCGTGACCCAGATCCACTCGCTCAGCTTGCGGCTTCGCTTAGCGATGGAGCAGATTTTTTAAGCACGCTCAACGGGCCATTTCGTCGGTCTTTTCGCCTCCATCCGCGTCGCGGAACGCCTGCTGGCTGGGGCGCGCTGGAGCCAATTCCGTGGACCTCGTCAGGACGCTTTACGACGTCCGATTGTGATCCCGGTGACTTCCTTAATTACCACACCGGGACGATTTATCCGCAAGACGCCGCCAGTCAGGTGCCGGTGTTGTTGCTCGCACCCAAGCCCGGCGAAGTGATTATTGATACGTGCGCTGCGCCAGGTTCGAAGTCGACGCAAATCGGAATCGCGCTGGGCGACGAAGGCTTATTGGTGTGTTGCGATTCCGCCGCTCCGCGTCGACGTATTTTGGCGGAGAATCTTGCGCGTCAGGGAATTGCTTGCGGGATCGTGACACCGATGGCCGTTCACATCTTGGCCGAGCGTCATCCGCATGTTGCTGATGGCGTTCTGGTCGACGCTCCCTGTAGCGGTCATGAATCGCGTTCCGCAAAACAAGTCGCACGCATGGCCGAACGTCAATTGGCGTT
>JANMYZ010000193.1:0-5014 GCA_031382605.1 Planctomycetota bacterium
ACGACGGAAGCGGCGGTTTTACCGACCATCGTTCTCACGTCTATGAAGTGTCCGCTGGGCCGTCGATTCGCTTTCACCCAACGTCGCATGCCCACATCATTCTGACGGAATTTTTCGGTCTGAACAATGATGCTCATGAAAATCGCACCACCATGATCGCTGGGTGGGAGTTCTAAGGCACTCGAAGAAAAATCGCTCGTAAATCTCGAAGACCGCACTTGCCCACACCAAGTACGGATACCTTCACGACGAAAGCAGATGGCAGCCTTGCCGTCTGCTTTCGTCGTTTAATTGCGGGCAACGCGCCAAATCTCCACCTTGTCGGTTGGCGAGACGCGCAATGCTGCGAGTCATGAACCCGACTCGCGTACGCTTGGCGATCATCATCGCCGCTCCCCTCCTGATCATTCTGTGGTTCTTGTGGTGGAGTCGCACCTCGGTGCAGGCCGATCGTACATTCGCTCTCCTCAAGTCCGCGATCGAAAACGGACGCGCTGGAAGCGTGATGGATTGCCTTCACCCGAACTACGACATTCGCAGCGCGTGGCCCCATCAACTGGGTGAAGACGCCGCAGATTTAGTCAACAACAGCACCATGCGCATGCTGGTTTTACGCGGGTTTACCGGGCTATTTCAATTACAAAACGCTGACCCGTTCATCTTCACGTATACCATTGCCACTATCGAGCCCCAAGACGATGACACCGTTGCCGTCACCGTCACCATCGCGCTGTCGACCACATCAGGACATCAGCCGCTGACGTTTACTCCAACCCTGACCAACCAACGTTTTATCCTCGCCAAAGACGGCTGGTGGCCAACGCTCTACGTACGTTCACATCCTGCTTTTTCAGTCGCGCATTAAACCTAAAAAACGCAGTAGAGAACCATTTTACCGCAAAGCAGCAAAGAGCGCAAAGGACTTACAGCAAAAACAAAAGTCACCCGTTTGGTGAAGCCATTGATCATTTCAATTTTTGATTCAAACCTTTACTTTTCTTGGCGTCTTGGCGTCTTGGCGGTGGAAATTTGCATTCCTACTGCCGCGTTTAGGCTAAATCACGCGTGATGGTATGGCGATCCCGCGAGAATACTTGCGGCGCGATACAGCTGCTCAATCAACAACAAATGCGCGAGTTGATGCGGTAAAGTCAGGGTACTGAGCGCCAATGAAACGTCGGCGGATGCCTTGCTTGGTGCGTGCGGTCCGTACGCGTCGCCAACTAAAAACGCGACTTCGCCATGATTCATGGTCCATTTTCGTAACAGCTTGGCGAGTTGCTCACTCGTTGGCGTTTCGCCGCGTTCGTCGAGCAATACTTTCCAGCGACTTGATGAAGGCCACAAGACGGCGTCGCCTTTCGGCTCTTTTTCTACCACCGTCAGCGTCCCGTAGCGCTGAAAGCGTTTGAGAAATTCAGCACGTAATGCCAGGACGCTGGGGTCTTTGATGCGGCCTTGTTGAACCACCATCAGGCGCATCAGTCGTCGCCTTCGTTACCGTCGCTCTCACCACCCTCACTACTTTCACCACCGTCTCCATCATCGCGCCGTCCACCGCCACCTTTGGCGCGACGAGCAAAATAACGTTCACGGAAGGCATCGCGCCACGCAGGGAAGCGATCTTGTTCAATCGCTAGGCGCATGGCACGCATCAAATCCTGGTAAAAATGCAGGTTATGGATGGTCATTAAGGTTTCGCCCAACGGCTCGCTGGCGAAACTCAAGTGACGTAAATACGCGCGGCTGTAACCACCTGTTCCGCCGACACCGCCGACTCCGCCGGAGCACGTATAACAGGTGCAGGCGGTGTCGATCGCGTAGCGGTCTTTACGAAATTTTTTATCCTGAATGCGCATCTTACCATCCCAGGTGAAGACCGTGCCTTCGCGGGCGTAACGCGTCGGGATCACGCAATCGTGAATGTCCATGCCGCAATCGACCGAAGCGACCAAGTCTTCCGGCAAACCAACGCCCATTAAATAGCGTACTTTATCGACCGGCAATAACGGCGCGGTATGTTTGACCACACGCACCATCGATTCGTGACCTTCGCCTACCGACACACCGCCAATGGCATAACCCGGTAAATCCAGCGAGATGAGCTGACTGGCGGCATGCGCTCGCAGATCTAATTCCATGCCGCCTTGAATGATGCCAAAGAGATGCTGATGATTTCCGAGTTTGACCTGCGTGCAGCGCTTGAGCCAACGGAAGGTACGCTCAACGCTATCTTCGACGTATTGACGACCAGCGCGGTGATCAACGCATTCGTCGAAAGCCATGACAATGTCGGCGCCTAAACGGCGCTGAATATCCATCGAACTTTCCGGTGTCAGCGTCGCGGGCGTGCCATCGACATCGAAACGAAACTGCACGCCTTCTTCAGTAATCTGACGATCCTTCAAACTGAAAACCTGAAAACCACCCGAGTCCGTCAGGATCGTTTGTGGCCAATGCATTAAACCATGAAGCCCACCATGACGCTCGACCAATAACGTGCGATCGGCCAAACTGAGGTGATAGGTATTCGCCAACACCACCTGCGCGCCAGTGGCCGCAACTTGTTCGGGCGTGACACATTTGACGGCGGCTTGCGTCCCCACCGGCATAAACGCGGGGGTTTCGACGACACCATGCGCCGTAACGAAACGCCCACGGCGCGCCCGAGTCGCACCTTCAGCCTGTTTCAGTAGACGGAAGCGCAGGCCTCCGCCTGGGGTCCACAAAGGTATTTGATCAGCAGTTGGGGGCACGGTCATGCGTGGCATGGTCGAAAGCGCATGCGCCTCGGCAACCGTCACGCTGCCGAAGCATGACCAAGCCTTTATTTCTTTCCGGATGCGGTTTCTTTGCCGGTGATCACCAAGCTATGCATGGGCATGGTGAATATGAACGCCGTCACTGACGTTGCGGTCATACGCGCATCCGAGCCATAGCCCGTGTTGTCGCGGTTGGGCTGATAGTAAAAACTTCCGTCGGTACACTGGGCGAGCGTGAACCACCAACGATTGGCATCCATCAGTCGACGGAAATTCGCCGGATCGATATTGGCTGCCAACGCGACATAGCCCATGCCCATGGGTGGCGACGCGTGCGTGTCGGGAAAACTCTGTGGGTGATCGCCAATCAGCTTGGAGTGCAGGAGCGCGCGCGTTCGATAATCCGGTTCAGAATACGGACTCAAAAAGTTGGCAATGCCAGCAGCGCCGGTACGGCCTGGGTCAGCCCAGTCGTTGGGGCCGCCGCCGTGGCCATCCGCGTACCAAACATACCCGTTCGCCCCGGTGCCCTTTTTTAGAAAATTATAGGCAGCATCATGATGAGCGCGGTCGATCACAATACCGCAGCGATGCATCAATGAATAGGCCAGGGCCCCTTGTGCGGTGATCATAGCGATCGGGCCATAACCCTCGAAGCCCGGATTGTGTCCCCAACCACCGCGAGCCTTCTCAGGGCCCTTCGGATAATCGTCCGGGTGCGTTTCTTTGGCTTTTGGATTTATTTGCGCCATATCAAGATATTGGCTCTTCGCCAAAAAATCATAGATCTGCTGTAATTCAGGGACTATCCACGCTTGTTTGGTCGCCAGATAATATTCGCTGAGCACGATGGCCGACCCCATGTAATGCCAATTGACCAAGCCATCCGCATTTGGGTCTTTCGCCTGCGTCGTGCGAGCGAGAAGACGAGCACAGCGCTCGACGGCGGACAGGTAACGCTGGTCGCCACTCGCCAGCAGAGCCAGCGGCGCGAACGTATTATGCATCGCATCTCCAAACGAGCCCTCGGCGTCTTGATGATCGATGAGATATTTTAGCAGTTCGCCAAGAATGCGCTCCGACTTCGCACATTTTTCTGGATAGGTAGCGGCGTAGCTACCGTACGCCATTGCACCGACATCCAGCTCGACTTCTTTGATCGTGTTACCGCGCCGCAGGGTCACCTTTAATTTGCCCGTGCTTTTATTTTTCGTTTTGCTCTTGCCCTTGCCCACCTCGCTCTGGCACAGTTCCAAGGCGTCAGCGAATTCTAATATCGGGCCATCGGCGCCAAACACTTCCATGCCATAACCATTACGATGTGGGTTAACGAATGGCTTACCGCCCACACCCGTGATGACATCGCCGATCTCTACCAGGCCACTTGCTGGAGTTTTCGCGAAAACATATTTGATGAGCAAGGTCTTTGGTTCTTTCGCCACCAGCTGTGCTCGCAGGCCGGTAATGCCCAGGTTATAAAACCAGCCGGGCACTTCTGCGTCCGGCCCAGAGTCAGCACGCTGCGACCATGGTTGTCCGTCTTCCTGATAATCGACGGCCGCGTGCAGCGAGGCAGAAAGGCCAAGAAGACATAAACCAACGAACGCTCGCGAAACTGCTCGCGACACTGCTCGCGACACTGCCTGCGGCACCCGCGATAGCCACATGCATGAAAATAAATGACTGACGATCATTGTTGCTCCCTGGTTTAATGGATTACGGCTCAAATTACCGCGCGTGCTTGTATGAAATACGGTCGTCCCATTCAAGTCACCGCATTTTTTAGCTGCTTTTGAAACCATTTCTTCGTCTTCATCTGCGACCGCTGTGCGCTGACGCGATGATTTACCAAGCCACCGTCGCCGCCATGCGCAAGCCTGCGGCGGCGTTACGTTCTTGATAATAGCCGACCTCAATGCCGTTGCTGACGCTGGCGTCACCTAACGGTTGCCACACGTCGTAGACTAAACTGAATCCATAGCGCGCCGTGCGTTCATCGCGTGGCAGCGATCCCCATTGGCAGCGCAAACCAACGCCACCTTGAACGACAGTGCGAACGGCGCGGTCAGCAGGAAAGCGTGAACCGGGCATGGTGATCTCGACCCGTTCTTCGCGTATTCCGGCACCGAGGTACACAAAAGGCGTCAACTGAAAGCCATCGCGCGGTGCGGCCCAGGCCAAGTCGACGCCCACCAGCGGTTGGCGCACCACCACGTTATTGCCGTACCAGTCAACCCCTGGGTATTGGCCGA
>JANMYZ010000208.1:0-3575 GCA_031382605.1 Planctomycetota bacterium
TGCATGAGATGCGCCGCCATGCTGTCGCAGATCAGCGTAACCGGCACTTTGGCGCGTTGGAGTTCTAACGCGGTCAGACGTGCGCCTTGCAACAACGGGCGGGTTTCATCAGCGAAAACTTCGATCTTTTTGCCATCGCGATAGGCTTGAACGATGCAGCCCAAGGCGGTTCCGACGCCACCGGTGGCGAGCGCACCAGTATTGCAGTGGGTCAGCACGCCGCCGGCTTTGGGCAGCAGCGTTGCGCCGTTTTCGGCAATGCGCGCGCACAGTTCGGCGTCCTCGCGATGAACGCGCTTGGCTTCCATCAACAAGCGCGCACACAGCTCGATCGCGGTTAAGTCTGTCAGATGGCGATCGAAACAATCGCGCATGCGTTCCAACGCCCAGCGCAAATTTACCGCCGTCGGACGACTGGTGACTAAACGTTCGAATGCGTGCGCAAATGGTTTTTCCAACGCCGAGGCTTTTTTCGCTTTCTGTGCATACGGCACCAAGTGCAGCACCAACCCGTAGGCTGCGGCAATGCCGATGGCGGGCGCGCCGCGCACCACCAAATCAAGAATCGCCTGACGCAGCGGTTCAAGTTCGCGAATCGCGTGGTAACCGATCACCGACGGCAAGCGCGTCTGATCGAGCAGAATCAACATGCCGTCATCAAGGCCACCACGCCATTCGACGCCACGCAAAATGCCGTCCTGCGCAGAATCAAGAACCTTGGTGGTCGCGCGCGGTTTCGCCGCAGTGACGACGTTGGTCTTTCCCTTCGCAGCCTTCTTTCGCACGACGGCAATGGCAGGACGTTTCGTGGAGGATTTTTTGGTGGCAGTTTTAGCAGGCATGCGCGCATGGTGGAGCGCAGCGCCAATCAGCAAGCGTGGCTCTCGCCAGTTCGTGACGCCGAGTGTTCTATCGTAATCAACGAACGATCGACAGGCCTGCTCCACTTTTTTCCAAACTTTTTTCCGAACTCTTCGCCCCACCGTGTTCCATCGGCAATTCTTCGCCGGGATTCATGAATTGCTCGCGTTCGACGGCGTACTGACGGTCGTGTAATTGGCGGTAGCGTCCGGCGTGGTGCATCAGTTCGTCGTGCGTACCGCGTTCGAGGATGCGGCCATCTTCCAGAACTAAAATTTGATCGGCGGCACGAATCGTCGACAGACGATGGGCGATAACGAAAGTGGTTCGCCCTTTGCGGAGTTCAGCCAAGCCAGACTGAATTGCGGCTTCGCTTTCGCTGTCGAGCGAGGACGTCGCTTCATCAAGAATAAGAATTTTAGGATCCGCCAACAACGCACGAGCGATGGCGACACGCTGACGTTGACCGCCGCTGAGTTTGACTCCGCGTTCACCAACGATGGTGTCGTAGCCGAGCGGAAATCCGCGCACGAATTCATCGCAGCGCGCGATGGCTGCAACGCGTTCGATATCAGCACGCGGAGTTTCTGGGCGAGCGAAACTGATGTTGTCGGCAACACTGCCATCGAACAGAAAGTTATCTTGCATTACCACGCCGATATTCGCACGAAATGACGCCAGGCGTAACGTCGTCAGATCATGCGTGTCGACACGAATAACGCCTTCTTGGGGACGATTGAAGGCCATCAATAAACTCATCAGCGTGCTTTTTCCAGATCCACTAGAGCCAACCAAAGCGGTTGTCGAGCCTGCTGGCGCAGTGAACGAAATATCGTGCAGCACCGGTCTGCCAGCGTCGTAAGCAAACGTGACATTTTGCATCGTCACCGCGCCCATGAGCGGCGGGCAGTCCAGACGTGACGCGTCTTGATCATCTTCTGGTGCCTGACTGCGGAGTTCACGAATACGATCGAGTCCAGCAAAGGCCTCGGTGATTTGCGTGCCGATGGAGGCAATTTGGAACACTGGCGAAGCGACCAAGGCCGTTAGCGCAATATAAAATAACAAATCACCAATCGTCATAGCGCCTGACATGATGGCATTTCCACCGATGACCATGGTCAATGCGCTGACCACACCGATGACCAAGGTCGCCAAGGCGGAAACCATTGAAATTCCAGTCATGGATGCGCGCACTTGCGCGAACAACGCGTCAACGCCCCGACCAAACACCGCACGTTCACGCGGTTCGGCAACGTAGGCTTTAATAATCCGAATGCCGCCCAAGGTTTGATTGAGTCGACCAGTTACCTCGGCATTCAAACGTCCGCGTTCGCGAAAGAGCGGACGAATGCGCTTGAAAGCAAATCCCAAGACGCTGCCAAATAATCCGAGAGCGAAAAGAATTCCTACGGTGAGCTGCCAATTGATCCAGAACAGCACGGCGATGGCGGCGATTCCGGTCAGCAGGCCACCAACCAACTGAACTATTCCCGTACCGACTAAATTGCGCACGCCTTCGGCGTCGGTCATGACCCGAGAAATGAGCACCCCTGACTGCGTCGCATCAAAACTTTTCACCGGCAAACGCAGCACATGATCATAAACGGCTTTGCGCAAATCATTGATCGCCCGCTGGGCGGCAATGCCAAGTAACTGCGCCAAGGCAAAACCGGATGCGGCTTCGATAACGACGGCGATCACCACGCCGACGACCAGCCACATTAATAAAGACGTGTTGTGGTGAGGAATAATGTCATCAAATAAAATTTTCAGTGATGCCGGCAAGACAAAACCAGCAGCGCGATTAAACAGGAGGATTGCCAACCCAATCATCAGTCGACCACGATGAGCGTGCATGAGCGTGCGCGTTTCAGCCCAGGCATTCGCCGCATTAAGCGGTTTTTTCTCGGTCTTTTTATCATCAACCATGGAGACGATCCTTGCTGTGGAGACGTTCGATTCGCGCTAGAGTCGGTCGATCAAACCCGCAGCCAATCCGCCTGCCATACGCCAATCTTTGCTTTGATCGCGTCACTCGTCAGCCCTTGCGCCAGGGTTTCTTGTACGAGTGCGGGAAGTTCCGCATCACTGGCAAAGCGCAAGCCAATCAACTGAGGAAGCGTCAGACGAGCGATGTCGCCATGCCGCTCCGGCGGCAATACCCGTTCCAAACGCAAACGCATTTCAAGGCGAATCAAACGATCCTGCACGATTTGCGCGTTACGACGCGAAGCATACGCCACCACGATCAGCGCCATGGCTACCAGGAACGCGAGCACGCTGGAGAAGTCTGGCGATTTGAATACGTCGATCGCCTGCCAAACCACGTTGACCGCGAGTATTAAAAATACTGCCATAAAAGCGGGCGACGGCATTTTTCGGTGATTGGCGTAATTTTGCGTGGGCGTTGACATAGGTATTCTCCGAGGGCGAGATGACAGCTTCAGCAATCACGAGTGCAAGACGTGCAAGGCGATCTTGCCACTTCGTCATCCGGCACATTGGCAGTCAAGGTCGTTGAGCGGAACGACCTGGGACAGCACATTGAACAAGAGGAACGGAGGAACGGAGGTAAAGGCATGGGAAATTCACAGCATTTCGCTGTCTTCCTCCATTCCTTCGTTCCTCTTGTTCAATCTGTTGTCTTCGTTGAGCCCCATTGATGTGACGGTTGGCAATGAAGACTGTTCTGCGAAAAATCACACGCCCAA
>JANMYZ010000209.1:0-3285 GCA_031382605.1 Planctomycetota bacterium
TCCACGGGTGACGCCACCGTGATTGCTGGCGCGATCAACAGCGGCGAATTTGCTTTAGTGGTGGTCGACTCGATTCAATTAATAACCCAGGAAGGTATCGAGGGCGAACCCGGTGGAGTCGCCCAATGCCGCGCGTGCGCCGCGACGTTGGTCGAGGCAACGAAACGTTCTGGGCGTGACGGTCATCAGCCGACCGCGCTGATGATTGTTGGTCACGTCACCAAAGACGGTGGTCTGGCCGGACCGCGCATGCTCGAACATTTGGTCGACACGGTGCTGTCGTTTGAGGGCGATCGCTACCAAGATCTGCGGGTGGTGCGCGCGGTCAAAAATCGTTACGGCTCGACCAACGATCTTGCTTTACTGCGTATGGGCGGCACCGGTCTGGAAGAAGTCGCGGATCCAACTGGCCTTTTCATCGTCGATCGCGATCCAGGAATTGCCGGCAGCTGCGTGGTGCCAACCATCGAAGGCAATCGTTGCTTGCTGGTCGAAGTGCAAGCGTTGGTCAATCAAACGGATTATCCGCAGCCGGTGCGCAAGGTCGCTGGCGCTGATCAGAATCGCGTGTCGATGATTTTAGCGGTGTTATCGCGGCGTCTGCGTATGCCGTTGGGCGCTTGTGATGTATTCGTCAACGTCACCGGCGGCGCACGCATCCAAGAACCCGCCGCCGACCTCGCTATCGCTTTGGCGGTGGCAAGCGCATGGCGTGATATTCCCGTGCCGGCAGATCTCGCCGCCATCGGTGAAGTCGGCCTTGGTGGTGAATTGCGACCAACGACACGTTATGATTTGCGCGCCAGCGAAGCCCGCCGTTTTGGTTTTCAACGTCTGATCGGTCCAGGCGCCGGCAGCGGTCGCGGCCGCGTGGTGGTTGCGCGACTGGGAGACGCGATCGAAGCCGCCTTGGGCTGAGGCCTGTTCATTACCCATAGCGTTGGGAGTTGTGGGTAACGAACTGGTATTTGGCTTGAGTTCTTCTTGGCGGTCGGGCTGGTTTTAGTTTGCGAAAGCCCCCAACGGGGGCGACGTAAGGCCAGCCCGGCGCTTCAGCGCCGGGAACCAACGGAAAAATTCATCAAAAGCCCCCAAAGGGGGCGACGCTTCGCCGAACGTGAAATGTTCTCCCACCAAAACTCATCGTCCCTCATTTCGATGCCCAATTCCCCATTTAGATGAAGCAGGCCTAGGGAAATGACGTGATTCTGCGTCGCCCCCGTCGGGGGCTTGATTCACCAATCGCTCGGTTTCCCGGCGCTGAAGCGCCGGGCTGGCCTTACGTCGCCCCCGTCGGGGGCTTTATTCACCAAGCGCATTTATGCGAAATGAGCAGGGTCGAGCCTTAGGTTGAGCTGGTGGCGATGACTCACTCTCGGTTGCGGTTGGGTTAATCTGCGGAAGCTGCCGACCCTCCACCGAAGGGAATTTTACGATGCCTATTCATGATCAACTTGCCGGGTACCTCGCTGATAATCCGATCAGTCAAGACGAGCGCGAAGCGGTGGTGACGTTGATGCTGGTGACGATGTATGCCGACAAGCGGTTGACGCTGGAGGAAAATGCGACGCTGCGGCGTTACGAAAAGGTGATCAAATGGGAATCCGGTCGTTCGCTGAGCGATTTTTTCGGTAACACCATCGCCACCGTTCGTAGCGCGATGCGTGACGAAATAAAACTCACGGAGTTGATCAACGGTGCCTGTGGCCGTATTCATAGTGAGGCGATTCGCACGCTGACGATCAAAGCCTGCAACGATATGGTTGGTGCTGATTGCAAACGTGACGTCAGCGAAGTCGCTCTGCTCCAACGCATCGTTACGACCTTGGGCGGCTAGAATGACCAAGTTGGCCGATCTGCTCGCCACGGCGCAGGCGTTAGTCGATCCGTTGCCGGTTGGCGAACGGCGCAGTTTATTGGTGCGCTGGGCTGATCGCATCGAACGCCAACACGAAGCACTGGCGCGGGTGATCACCCAGGCGACGGGTAAACCGATACGCTTAAGTCGTGCGGAAGTGGATCGCGGAATTATCACTATTCGCGGCACGGTTACGGCGATGGAGCGTTTGGCGCCTCAGGTCGTATCGCTGGATTCGTCAGGATCTGCGGAGATTCACCATGTTCCGCTCGGTCCGGTGTTGGCGATCACGCCATTTAATTTTCCGCTGAATCTGGCGCTGCATAAATTAGCTCCCGCGATTGCTGCCGGATGCCCGGTCATCTGGAAGCCCTCGCCGCAAGCGCCCGGCGTGGCGGAAATGTTGGTCACGCTGCTGATGAACGCCGATGCGCCAGAAGGCTTGGTGCAAATCGCGCATCTGAGTAATGACCACGTCGCCGTCATGATGCGCGATGAGCGCTTGGCGGTGTTGTCATTTACCGGCTCGCAAGCGGTCGGACATCATTTGCAAGAAATCGCCACGCGCGCAAAAGTTTTGCTCGAACTCGGCGGCAATGCGGCGGTCATTCTTCATCAACTCGACGATCCCGCAGTCGTCGCTCGTCACATTGCGCTGGGCGCGTGTGCTCATGCCGGGCAAGTATGCATCAGCGTGCAGCGCATTTTTGTGCCGGTGGAACATCCTGAATGGACGGCGGCGCTGATCGCGGCATTTCGCGCCTTGCCCAGTGGCGATCCCAACCTCGACACCACGCTCAATGGTCCCGTTATCAGCGACGTCGCCAAAGAACGCATCAGCGCGTTGTTGACGCGTTATGCGGTCCAAGGCGGCACTACTTTATGCGGCGGCACCTGGGATGACCGCGTGCTGGCGCCCACGTTGATTGGTAATTTACCAGCGATTGCACCGGGCGTTTACGACACCGAGGCCTTTGCGCCCTTGGCCACCATCCACGAATACGGCGATATCGACGGCGCTATTCATCTTGCCGAGCTCACGCCCTTCGGTTTGCAATGCGGGCTATACACGCATGACGAAGCGGTGATCCGTAAAGCCTTTGCCGCGATTAATGTCGGCACCTTGGTGATCAACGATGTGCCCACGCGCCGCGATGATCGCTTGCCCTACGGCGGCATGAAAGCCAGCGGCACTGGCCGCGAAGGCACGCTCGATACCGTACTTGATTACACTCAGCCAAAAGTTTTGTGGCGGGCGGAGTAAGCACGAGAGCGGAAGCTGAGAACCTAAAAAACGCAGTAGAGAAATATTTTACCGCAAAGCCGCAAAGAGCGCAAAGGACTTACATCAAAAACAAGATTCATCCGTTTGGTGAAGTCGTTGATCATACGAAATTGAATTCAAAACCCTGCCTTTCCTTGGCGTC
>JANMYZ010000267.1:0-2501 GCA_031382605.1 Planctomycetota bacterium
GACGCATTGGGATCGCCCATCTGCGCCCAAGCAATCACACCGCCTTTGACCACAATTTCTGGCTTAGCTCCGAAAAATGCAGGTTTCCATAACACTAAGTCGGCAAGCTTCCCAACTTCCACCGAACCGATGACGTGGCCCATGCCGTGTGCAATCGCGGGGTTGATGGTGTACTTAGCAATGTAGCGGCGAATACGCAGGTTGTCGTTCGCGCCTTTTTCTCCGGCTAGGCGTCCGCGCTGACTGCGCATTTTGTCCGCCGTTTGCCAAGTGCGCGTGATGACCTCGCCGACACGGCCCATCGCTTGTGAGTCTGAAGAAATGATCGAGATCGCACCTAAATCATGGAGCAAGTCTTCTGCGGCAATGGTTTCTGCACGAATGCGCGATTCAGCAAAAGCGACGTCTTCCGGAATCGACGAATCCAAATGATGGCAGACCATTAACATGTCGAGATGTTCATCAATGGTATTGACGGTGAACGGTCGCGTCGGATTGGTCGATGACGGAATGACGTTGGGCTCAGCGCAGACGCGCAAAATATCCGGCGCGTGTCCGCCACCCGCGCCTTCGGAATGATAGGTGTGAATGGTACGTCCCTTAAACGCAGCGATGGAATGTTCGACTGCGCAGGATTCGTTGAGGGTGTCGGTGTGAATGGTAACTTGAACGTCGTATTTTTCCGCAACGTCCAGGCAGCAATCAATCGCTGCTGGCGTCGTGCCCCAGTCTTCGTGTAGTTTCAAGCCAACCGCACCAGCTTCAATTTGCTCAGTTAATCCCTGTGGTTTCGCGCTATTGCCTTTGCCAGTGAAACCAAAGTTCATCGGTAGGTTGTCAGTCGCCTGCAACATCATGCGCAGATGAAATTGCCCAGGAGTACACGTCGTCGCGTTGGTCCCGGTAGCTGGCCCAGTGCCGCCACCAACAAACGTGGTGACCCCAGAAGCTAAGGCATCGAACACTTGTTGCGGACATATATAGTGAATGTGCGTGTCGATACCGCCGGCGGTCACGATGAGTCCTTCGCCAGCGATGACTTCGGTCGTCACGCCGACGATCATACCTTTGGTCACACCAGCCATGACATCGGGATTTCCAGCTTTACCGATACCAGCAATCACGCCGTTTTTAATTCCGATGTCCGCTTTGATGATGCCGGTGTGATCGATGATCAATGCATTGGTAATGACGCAGTCGAGCGCGTCCGCTTGGCCGACACCTGCTGCTTGGCCCATGCCTTCGCGCAGAACTTTACCACCGCCGAATTTGCACTCGTCGCCGTACACCGTGTGGTCGCGTTCGACCTCAGCGATCAAACCGGTGTCGCCCAAACGCACGGTATCACCGGTGGTGGGGCCGAAAATATCGGCGTAGGTTTGGCGAGAAATAGTGCGACTCATAGTTGATCCTGGGGGGTTAGCTTCGAGCTTCGAGCTACGAGCTACGAGTTTAAAGGCCACCATGGGAGCTTCGAGCTTCGAGCTTCGAGCTTCGAGTTTAAAGACCGGCGATACGAGGATGTGTGGCGATGATGAGGGCGTCGTTCCTCTGAGAACGAACTCGAAGCTCGCAGCTCGTAGCTATTCATGAGCGAAGCCTTGTTTCAACACGCGTTCCATCGCGATTTTTAATCCGGCTTCTGAAACCGGCCCATCGGCAAGATTGTTGCCGCCACGAATCACTTTCGCGCCAGCGATGTCGACCAGCTGCACGGTCTTGGTTTCGCCTGGCTCAAAACGCACGGCAGTACCAGCGATGATGTCTAAGCGTTTGCCGTACGCTTTCGCGCGATCAAAACGTAGATACGGATTGGTTTCGATGAAATGGTAATGACTGCCGACTTGAATCGGACGGTCGGCGAGATTGGTGACGATCAGCGCGGTGGCGCTGCGACCGGCATTGATGGTGATGTCGTCTGTTGCGACCGTGATCGCGCCGGGTTCTGCTTCGTCGGGTAAAGGCGGGAAACGATCGAGCGCCGGTACGGGTAAAAAACTTCCATAAAGAGCCAGCGTCAAATCGCCGTGTTCTGCCGCGATCGGATGATGGACGGTGACCAATTTGGTGCCGTCGGGAAACGTTCCTTCGACTTGTACTTCGCTCACGAGATCGGGCACGCCTGGCATGACTTGACGTCGACCAAGCAATTGTTGACCGAGGGCCATCAGATCAGCCACCGATTTTTTCCCATCGCGAATGAATTCCAACACCACCGTCGCGATCAAAGCCACAGCTTCTGGTTGGTTCAAACGCACGCCACGGGCAAGGCGCTTTTGCGCCAAGCTGCCGACTTGGTGCAGCATGAGTTTATCGAGTTCACGGGGGCTCAAATGCATGGGATCCTCGGGGAAAAACGGGAAGACCGAATTGAACAGGAGCACCAGAGCACCAGAGAACAACCAATAGCCGAGTTCTTTCGGCTCTGGTCCTCTGGTCCTCCTGTTCGATTTTTTGGTTGGAGAGAGCTCACGGTTTGCGACTCCAATGATCGCCGAAAG
>JANMYZ010000296.1:0-11282 GCA_031382605.1 Planctomycetota bacterium
AGTTCAGCAATACGCGCACGCGTTGCGGGTGCCACGATCGGAATGGGCACGTGGACTTCCAACAGATCAGCGGGTGGAATCAGCAAGGTGCCGCCAGCTGTACGAAATGGCAGCGCACTTTCTTCGAGTTGACCTTCAGCGACGTCACCGCTCCACAGTTCCAAGCGCAGACGAGGTAACAGTTGGTCGAATCCGATGGCGTCGCTCTCATTCTGATTCATCAACAGGCGGATCTGCGGCGGTGGCACGGGCAAGCGATTGCCCTCAAGACGCAGGTGCAGTTCTGGCTGATCAATGATGCCCATAAAGAGTTGATCGCCGATCAAAGTCGCATGCGGCATCGCAGGCGTATTTTCTTCGGTCTCTTTGTCGTCATTCTCGCCGCCTACTTTTCCGCCTACTTTTCCGCCGACGATGCCGGTGATGCGACTGATCGAGATCGTGCGACGACCCGTAAAACGAGTGTCGATGGTAAGCGTCCCAGCGGTCAGTAATCCCGTGAACCGACTGCCATCGCGCAGCACGATCCGACAGCCGCCGTCGGCTGCGGGCGTGAGCATGGCGATGTCCTCTAGCCGCAAATCGAGTTGTCCCCACAAGGTCGAACATTGCAGACGACTGCCCGCCGGTTTTCCGACGAAACGTTGATGATCGTCGAGTTGAATCATGACTTCACCCGCAGGTAAACTTTCGTTGCCTTGTGGGCGACGCAGCAACCAGCCGATACGCTGCAAGGTCATCGGCACCTGTTGGCCAGTGGCGAGCGTAAAGGTGCAGGTGCCGTCTGCTTGCGCGCCAGTCAATACCTCACCACTACGCAGAAAAAGCGCCGGTTTTGCTCCGCCATGTAGAGCCATGATTTCATCCCACGGGATGCGATGGGTGGCGTCATCAACGCGCACCGGCACATCGACACCGATGGCTTCACCGCGTAATCGCGTACCAGCCCCAAGCGCCAAAAGATCGACATCATTACTGCGAGCTTCCATCAGCTCCGCAGGAATGCCGCCCGCAAGTTCGGCAGTGTCGCTGGAGCCACTGCTGCCACCCCAATTTAAAATGACTTTACGCAAAGGCGCTGGCAGATCGGCCAAGAAGGCTCGGGCGCGCATACCAGCCAATGCGGTTTTTACCGCTTTCGGATTCACCGCCGTGCCGAAGGGACGCTCGGTCACCGCGTGCACCAGCGCCACCGCTTTGCCGGCGGGAATCGTCAGCGGCCAACTCAGCACCAGCATGTTGTTCTGCATTTGGACGGTGGGTTTGTGGCGCGAGTTGGGCGAACACAAACCCATCAGCACGTCAAGGTAACCGTGTGGTTGGTAATTCGCTGGCACCGGCATCGCCAGTCCACTCTCTTTCGCCCCCAGAGCGGTGGTGACCACTTGGCTCAGGTCGCTTAATAAATGCACTGGTTGCCAATTTATACGCGAGTTCAAGGAAGCCGTGGTGGTGATGGCTTTGCTGCCGGTGTTGATGAACACATCAACGATACGAACCAAACCCAGGGTCGGCATGCTGCGCACGCGCCGCACAATGTGAATCGCATTATAGTTAGCGGTGACGGCTCCTTCTTGGCCATCGGCAGTGACTTGTGGTTGCGTCTGTGCATTGAAATTCCAATTACTATCCATGCGCAAAAGATGCATGTCGTTGACGGTACGACTTTGGAGAGTGCCCTGGTATTCGAGTTGCCAGGTGCCGCCCTGACCGTCAGTGAGTTGTACGTTGCCGTTGGATTGAGCGGCTTTGGTCGGCATGACTGAGGCGACGGTTATCGCCTCGCCAGCGATGGTCGTGGACCAATTACACAGCAGAGCTAAGGCCCAAAAGTTGAAAGAGCGGAAAGAACTGAAAGTGAGCAAAGTGGTTTTCATGGTTTCACTGCCGCTGGCGCTGCTGGTGCTGCCGGTTTTTTTACTGCCGCTGGTTTTTTTACTGCCGCTGGCGCTGCTGGTTTTTTGTCCGCATCGGCGGTCGATTTCTTGGTGTCCTGCTCGGCCTCAGACGCTTCTGCTGGCTCTGCTGGTTCTGCTGGTAGAGGTGGCGGCGGCGCTTGCCATTGGAGCAGTCGACGAGTCGGTACGCGCCACGTTTGGCCTCCGGCGAGGAGTGCGATCATACCGTCCTTCGTGCTGCCGACCAAGCGTCCGCCATCACGCAGCACGACTGCTAAATCGCCGCTATTTTTAGGTCTTTCGATAGCCGTGATACGTTCTACCGGAATTGCGGTGTCGGCACCATTGGCCGTCAACGTCAGCGTGGTGCCCGCTAAACCGGCGTAAAATCGTTCGCCGCTTTCCAGCTGCGCTCCGTCTTCACGGTCTTCATTGAGGGAAAGTTTCTCGCTGCGGAGGTAACCGGCGATGCGGGCGGTGAGCAATTGGCGCATGCCGAAACGGCAGGTGGCGACCGCCAGTTCTTTGGTTGCTGGCAAAACGCGCAGACGCGAACCATCACGCATGGTCACCATCCAACCCGGCGGTTCGCTCATCCGCTCAATGGTCGCCAGTTGGTCAAACGCCACGTCGGCTTGCCCAAAGGCGGAGATCACCGGAAGCGCGGCCGTAGCGGTACTCACGGCCAAGCGACTGCCATCGGTCAGCAACAAGACGCCCAGTTGGTCGGCGGGCGCAAGGCCCTCATTCGGTGCGCGTTTGCCCACCAGCCACGCCACCTGCGCTGGATTAACCGGCAACTCGACGCCTGCTTCGGTTTCTAAGCGCAGTGCACCTTTCAGATCATGGGCGGCAATGGTTTCGCCGCTGCGCAGATGCAGCAGGGTACGAAAATCGCGGCCTTCGGCGCCTGCCAGTTCGTCGACGGTGATGGTCACCGCTCCATATTCACTGGTGGCAATCAGTGGGCCGCCAGAAAGCGAGCCGGTCATCCGTTCGGCCTCTGAACGCCCGACGCCCACCAGCGATTTGGTCGCGGTGTCCTCAACCCCAGCTTGTTCGAGCAACGCAGCGATGACCGGTAAACGTGGGGGGGCTTCGGCATCTTCCCCGGCACTCTGCCCTGCACCCGAGCGGAAGTTGATTACCATCGCTTTGAATGCTGTCGGCATAACGGGTTTGACGAGTTGGCCTTTCCACAGCGGCTTAATAATTTCCGCGATTTGGTCGGGCTGCAGACCTGGACGTTGCAGCACATAATGAAGCACAGCGCGACTTTGTTGTGGTGCTAATTCGAAGCTGTAGGAAATCGAATAAGTACGCTGATTCGCTATTTCAATGGTTGGCGGAGTGGCGGCCCCGGTTTCGCCGATGATCCACACCACGCCTGGTCGACTGTCGCCGGATTGAGTGATGGCGCCCAACGCGACACATTTTTTTGGCAAAGGCCCATTTGCAGCCGGTTTGCCGTCATTCCATGAACTTTGGTTTGCCTGGTTGCCAAGTTGCGAACGAATCATGACGACGATTTTCTGTTTCTGTTTGCTGGTATTGGTTACCAGTTCTAAATAGCGCGCAGCGTTGCGTTTGTTGTCCACCAGAATTCTTCGAGTTATGCTGAATGAGTCGATCTTCCCAGACATAACCATTTCGCTTCCGTCCACCGTCTGTTGGCGTTCGTTGGCGTTAAAGTCGCGGTTATTGATCAGCAGCATGGCGCCGCTGTCGAAGCAGTCGTTGCTGCCATCACCGATATGGCCATTGGCCTGAATGTCCCACCGGCTGCCACCGCTATCCGTGCGCGGGTTGAGCTGGGCGGGCACCAATTTTTCGTCCCCCGCATGAAGAGCACCGACCAAAAACAACAGCGTGGGCAAAAAAAATCGAGAGAACATCATACCTCCAATGAATGTCACTTGGGACGGCGGCATCACGTCGCCATGAGCGTCCACGTCAAGCGGCAAATAAGAACGGTGTCATCTAGCTAAAGTTCACGGCCGGAGTCATCGACGCAATTTCGCCGGGAGGGTCGAGCGCCTGCTCGACCACGCAGCACGGAAATCGTCAGCAACGAGATTATCTCACGCTGGGAATGAACATCAACGTCATGGTCGAAAGTCATGGTCGAAAGTCATGGTCGATAGTCATGGTCGATAGTCATGGTCGAACGTCATGGTCGAACGTCATGGTCGAGCCGGCGCTCGACCCTCCCGGCGGGCAATCGCCGACAGGCGATTTCCTCTGGGTTGCCGACCATTTTCAGAATTAGCGAATAATCGGATAGCGATCAGATTTAGGATCGACCGATGGTGATTCCGTTGGTTCCAAGAGACGATAGACGCCTCCGCGATCATAGGGATAGCGCACGAATTGATTATCAAGGTTCAGCGGTGATTCAGCGCCGCCGAGCAGCATGTAGCCATCTGGGGCTAAGACTTTGCGGATCTTGCCGAAGAGCATGCGTTTGATTTCGACATCGAAATAGATCAGCACGTTGCGCATGAAAACGATGTCAAAGCGCCCGAGGTTGAACCAGGAATCAAGCAAGTTCAGTTCGCGGAATTCGATGCCAGCGCGGATGCTTTCTTTGGCTTCCCACTCATTGCCTTGCTTGGTGAAGTAACGATTCAGCAGCGCTGGTGGCAGGCCGCGTTCGACTTCTTGCTGTGAATAGCGACCGCTTTTGCAGCGTGCCAGAACCTTGGCCGACAGGTCAGTGGCCGTTAGTTTGATGTCCCAGGTCTGCAAAGAGGGAAAATTTTCACGCAGCGTCATCATGATGGAATACGGCTCTTGGCCGGTGCTGGCTGCGCCGCACCACATGTGCAGTTTTTTTTCTCCGCTACGTTTTTTGATCAGATCGGGAATGAGTTTTTCACGCAGGGCGTCAAAGGGTGCGATGTCACGAAAGAAGTACGTTTCGTTGGTGGTCATCGCATCGATGATTTGGTAGTGCAGCGGGCTCCATTCCTGTTTGCGCAGAATCACGGTCAGCTCAGCAAGCGTGCGGCAGTTATTTTTTTCGGCGATGGATTTGAGCCGGGATTCCAGCAGGTACAGCTTATCTTCGCCCAAGACGATTCCGGACTTGTCACGGATCATCTTACACAGCCAGGTCATTTCAGTGGTCATGGTCATGGGGTCAAACTTTCTTAGCGACGCCATGATAAGTCGGGCGTCCGACCTTGAGCCGAGTGACGATTTCACTCGCTACTTCTTTAAGCGGTAGTTGCCGATCTGCGAGATTGGCTTTGGCGACGGCGCCTGGCATGCCCCAGACGACGCTGGTGGCTTTGTCTTGGACGATCACTTGGCCGCCCGCTTGGTGAATCAGGCGACAACCAATGAGTCCATCTTCGCCCATGCCGGTCAGCACCACCGCCAAGGTGTTTGCGCCGTTCACCGAGGCGACCGAACGGAACAGTACATCGGCAGCTGGACGACATGAGTTTTCAGGCGGATGTTGATTGAGGTCCAAGTGGTACTCGGCCCCGACCTTGTTCACGGTCATGTGAAAGCCACCGGGAGCGATCCACACTTGGCCGGGTTTACAGATCGTACCCGCAACGGCTTCATCAACTTTTACCGCCGAAGAATTGCCCAGTCGTTCAGCGAGCATCTTGGTGAACATCGCTGGCATATGCTGGACGATCAGCACGGGCACTGGCAAATCACTAGGCAGGCCAGGAATCACTTCAGCGAGGGCATTGGGTCCACCAGTCGACACCCCGATGACGATCAGATCAATGCGATGATCACTGAGGGGTCGGGCAAGCGCAGGTTTGGGTGGTGCTGGAGCAATGGCGGCAATATGGCCAGCCGGATTGATCACGGGAATAACCACCGCTGGGCGAACCCCCGAATCCGCATGGCCCAACAGATGTCGGCAATTTCCTTTGATGCGCGGAATCAATTCGTGACGAAAATGGGCGAGCGATTCCGCCACCGAAGAGGTCACCGGTTTGGTGACGAAATCATTGGCCCCACGTTCCAACGCCTGAAGGGTCACTCGGGCGCCATCGGTGGTATGAGCAGAACACATAATCACTGGTAAACGAGGCCACAGTTTGCGAATCTCGGTCACTGTGGCGATGCCGTCCAGCTCTGGCATTTCGACATCAAGCACCACCAGGTCAGGCAGGTTTAGCGCCATTTTTTGCAGCGCCAGCTTACCGTTCGACGCCGTGCCGATGACCTGGATCTCGGGATCGCCGCTCAATGCATCGCTAATCCCTTTGCGAAACACCACGGCGTCATCAACCACCAGGACACGTACCGGCATGAGTACTCCGTACAAACCAAGCATAACCAGACGAGGACGGTTGCAGGTTACCTCAGGAAATCGTCACCGGCAAATGGCGAGCACCGTTGTGGCACCGAGCGGGAAGATGGCTCGCAGCTCGCAGCTCGTAGCTCGTAGCTCCTAGCTCGTAGCCGCCAAGGTTGCCAAGGTAGTTGCTCTGAGCGGGTCGAGCATGGATGGTTCCCGCTCGCCGAATCACCCTGATTTGGCAAAACCCGAACTCTTGGAGCACGCTCATGGCTAACATCACCCTCAAAGGCAATCCCATCACCACCATTGGCAACCTGCCAGCGGTTGGCGCCAAGTCGCCTGATTTCAGTTTGGTAAAGACCGACCTTAGTGTCGTGACGCTGAAAGATTTCGCGGGCAAGAAACTGGTGCTCAACATTTTCCCATCGGTCGACACTCCGACCTGCGCTACCTCGACTCGTCGCTTCAATGTTGAGGCCGCCAAATTGAGTGGCGTCGAAGTGTTGTGCGTGTCGAAAGACCTGCCGTTTGCCTTCAAGCGTTTCTGCGGCGCGGAAGGACTCGAAAAAGTTCAAGGCGTGTCCGACTTCCGCGATGCGGATTTCGGCAAGCGTTTTGGTGCCACCATCACCAGCGGCCCAATTCAAGGCTTGTTGTCGCGCGCCGTGGTGATCATCGATGCCAGCGGCAAAGTGATCTACAACGAACAAGTTGGCGAAATCGCCAACGAGCCGGATTACGCCAAGGCCATCGCAGCACTGGCGTGAGGTGAGTTGGCATGGTCAGCACTCGGCAACACCACGCCGAATGCTGACATGCACGGAAAAAAAAGTGTAAAAAACGGCAAGGGCCATCTCAGGTCACCATGAGATGGCCTTTGCCATTTACGCTTGCGACTGCTGTGGCGCGTGCCCCTGCGCAACGATTGCGTGGTTGAGGCAAGCGTGCCTGTGCGTCATGATAAACGTGCCCAATAATAAAAGCGAAATCACTCCAGCGGGATGCTCGACCACGATGCCAAAGCCAACGATCCATCCGCCGTCGAAGCCGCTGAAACAGCCGAAGAAGATGAAGACAAAGGCGCTGATCGACCACGATCCAGAGCCGCTCGGCCGTCAGCTTGGCGAACGAATTTTGGCACTACGTGATGAGCGGGGCTGGTCACTTGAAGCCCTTGCGGATGCGAGCGGTGTCAGTCGTTCGATGCTCAGTGAAATCGAACGTAGCAAAGCCAATCCAACCTTGGTGGTGACCTATCGGATCGCCAAAGCTTTTGGTCTTGGCATCAGCGAACTGATCGAACCGACAGGAGGAACGCCGACCATCCAAGTCGTTCGGGCGAACGATCCGGCGCAGGTATTTCGCGCTGATAAAAGACATCAGGTGCGCACGCTGTCGCCGCTCAGCAATGAAAAAGATGTCGAGTTTTACGAAATCCGTTTGCCCGTAAAAGGTGAGCTACGCAGTCAAGGGCACATCGCCGGAACGCGCGAATTGCTGGTCGTCGCGGCCGGCGAAATCCGTCTCGAATCAGGTAGTGATGTGCAAATGCTGACCTCTGGGGATTCAGCGATATATCGCGCCGATCTGCCACACGCGTTAGTGAATATCGGTAGTGATGAAGCGGTGATGTATTTGGTCGATGTCTATCGCTGAGCGACGTCTCACGGGGTAATGGATGCTGGTAGCGATTGAGCAGCGCCGTCATTTTCCAGCTTAAAAATCAGCCCATCCAGCACGGCGTCGGCGGTAAGTTTGAGGCGGCGCTGCGTGGTCATGGGATCGTCGGGTGGGAGACTTTTGATCCTCGTGGCGATAGCGTCGGCAGCGCGTACGAAGGCGGCTTGAAGGAGTTTATCTTGTGCCTCAGGCAGAGACGGGGCCGTCATTGCTGGCTCACCGTTGGGGCCAGTCTGAAGGAAATGAGCGACCGATTCATCACCGATACGGAAGCACCAGCGATCTTCCTTGGCGATATAGATCACCAGCGCTCCGCGTTTGGCCACGCCCAGTCGTGCCGCTTCTTTTTGCAACCAAACGTCGCGTTGATCACCGTTCGCGGAGGGGGGCGAATTTTCAAAGAGTCGCGCAATCAATTTACTGCCGGTGAAACGCTCAAAGTTGGTGAGTTTGTAATTAAAGTTTTTCGCCCGGTCCCATTCGGTGGGCAGCAGATGATCAGGATCATCAAAGGCGGCGTCTGGACCTGGTTCGCGCGGACCCGAGTAGCGCTTCGCTTTGGCCACCAGTGCGGTGAAGGCGTCTTCGTTTGCACGGAATGCCTGAGCCTCGGCGCCAACGCGCAGGATTTTGACCCGCATCGTATCGCCCTGCTTTATTTTCGGCAGCAGTTCGAGGCCACGGATGACGCGACCAAAAATATTATGCTGATAGTTCAGTCGATGCTGAGCGCTGAGCATCAGGCAGAACTGGGAACCATTGGTATCCGGACCATCGTTACCCATTTGCATCGTACCCAGGGAATCATGACGAAGCCCAGGAATGATTTCGTCCGGAAAGAGATACCCCGCATCGCCATCGCCAGTTCCCGTGGGATCGCCGCCCTGCACGACCAAACCTGCGACGACACGGCACCACGTCAGCCCGTCATAGAAGGGCTTGCGCGGCTTTGGCCCGAGAGCGCCCTCTGCCAGTCCGACATAGTTGACCACCGTCAGCGGAGCTTTTTTATAATACAGTTCTCCCACAACCACGCCGCACTCGGTGGTGATTTCGCTGTACAGCCCATCTGGCAATGCGTCGCTAGCCTGGCAAAGACTGGATCCGATGACCGTCAGCAGCGTGAGACCAGTGATGGAAGAGCATCTCGCCCGTCCGTCATTGGGCGTAAGACGAATAAAAAATGGGAGCACGTTCTTCATGGCTGACTGACTCCGAGCATTCTGGTGTTGAGCGTGATTTTTTTTGGCCGCCATAGCCAACCGATATTTTACGGTCGGCACCTACCATCACCTACGCCAGCACGGATCAATCAGGAGTCGCGCCATCAGCATCCGCTGCGTGGTGATGGGGTTGATCTATGGTGGTAATCCGCAGCCGTATTTCGGTCGGGTCGATCCCGGTCTGGGGGATATCGATGCGCGTGGTCCACTGAAAGAATTAATGATTTGAACGCGGCCTGCAGCGGAAGACGTTTTAAAAGCATTGACTATGATTTTAATAGCCCTACCTCGCTCAAACAAAGCGGGAGTACGCGTGCGCCAACATCATTTAAAAGATCATTTTAAAGCACTGATTTCACGGTCTGTGCTCCTTTCTACCTGGTCCGTCGTTGGATTGTGTTTCGCGGGCGACGCACCGGCGGTGACCCCTTATGGCAGCCCAGAAGATGAGCTGAAAACCTTTCAAATTCCCGCCGGCTATCGTTTGGAATTAGTGGCAAGCGAGCCGGTTATTCGTGAGCCGGTGACGTTGGCCTGGGATGGCAACGGTCGCATGTTCGTGGCGCAGATGCGGACGTACATGCAAGACGTCGACGGCAAAAACGAACATGATGCGACGAGCTGCGTCACCATGTTGGTTGATAGCAATGGTGACGGAAAAATGGACCAGGGGACGGTCTTCGTGGATAAGCTTTCGTTGCCACGTTTGATTTTACCGCTTGATGGTCAAGTGCTCATCACGGAAACCAACACCGATCAGTTATATAGTTATCGTGATACCAAACGCGATGGCGTGGCGAATGAAAAGACGCTCTTGTACCAAGGCCCCGCAATTCGAAAGGGCGGCAATCTTGAGCATCAAGAAGGCGGCCTGATTTGGAATCTCGACAACTGGATTTATACCAGCAGGGGAACACACCGCATACGTTTGACGCGTGGTTCGCCTGAAACCGAGTTGATCGAGCATGATTTTGGTCAGTGGGGTTTGACCCAGGATGATGTCGGACGGATGTATTATTCTGACGCGGGTGGAGAACGACCTGCCTTCGGTTTTCAAATGATAAAGGCGTATGGGAATCTGCGTCTTGGCGGAGAACTTTTAGGCAATTTCATGGAGCCGTGGCCAGTTGCGCCAACTCCTGACGTGCAAGGCGGGCCGGGTCGGCTGCGGCCCAATAATACACTCAATCATTTTACCGCGAGCTGCGGCCAATCTATTTTTCGTGGCGACAAGTTGCCCAAGGATCTTTATGGCGATCTGTTGATCTGTGAACCGGTTGGTCGTTTGATTCGCCGTGCGAAAGTTGGCAATGCCAATGGCAAGGTCGTGCTGATCAATGCTTACGACGCTGAGAAAAAAGAGTTCATCGCTTCCAGTGATCCCAATTTTCGCCCGGTTCACACCGCGACTGGTCCCGATGGTTATCTGTACATTGTCGACATGTACCGCGGAATCATTCAGGAGAGTGCCTGGGTTGGAAAAGGTTCGTATCTGCGCGACAAAGTGCTGGCCGCCGGACTTGAAAAGAACGTTGGGCGTGGACGCATTTGGCGTTTAGTTGGCAACGAAGCCAAGCCCGCCAAGCCCGCCAAATCAGGGAAGTCGATTCCTGGACCACGCATGCTCGATGAGACCGCTGCGCAAATCGTTGAGCATCTGTCACATCCGAATGGCTGGTGGCGTGATACCGCGCAAAAGATTCTGGTGCTCAGGCGCGATCCATCGGTGGTCGCAGCGCTCAAGAAAAAAGCGCAAAGCGACAAAGAGGCGTTGGGTCGTATGCATGCATTATGGACTTTGGAGGGGATGGATGTCATCGAGCGCAAATTGTTGATCGAAAAATTCGCCGACCCAGATTCGCGTGTGCGCATGGCGGCAATCCGCATCAGTGAGCGTTTGTTGCGGCAAGGCGATGACGCGTTGTTGGCTAATCTTGAACCGCTGATTGCCGACCCAGATCCGAATGTGGTTGC
Organism: Planctomycetota bacterium; assembly: GCA_031382605.1. GTDB lineage: Bacteria > Planctomycetota > UBA11346 > UBA11346 > UBA11346 > BOG-1363. Next base: position 11,049 of record JANMYZ010000296.1, read on the forward strand.
CCAACTCGTGCTCAGTGTGAGTTTTAGTCAGAATAAAGCACTCGCCGCAGCCATGATCAATAAAGCCAAAGGAACGAAAGTTGCGCAAGATGTATTTGATGCCTACAGCAAGAATGGTTTAGCGCGCTTAGACGGCGTCAAAGAAACCAAGCTCAGCAAAGGCGCGGCGATCTATCAATCGCTGTGCATCAGCTGCCATGGCCAGGATGGCAAAGGCATCGACACCGGTACGGG
>JANMYZ010000302.1:0-17834 GCA_031382605.1 Planctomycetota bacterium
GCGCAGCATGTCCTGGGCCAACGCTTTCACAAGGCCTGCATTACCTGGAGGGGGAATAGGGCGGCGAGTCTAAAAGAGGGGCGCGGAGTTTTGATGGGAGGACATTTCACGTTCGGCAAAACCTCGCCCCCGTTGGGGGCATTTGATGCATTTTCCCGTTGATTCCTGGCGCTGAAGCGCCGGGCTAGCCTTACGTCGCCCCCGTTGGGGGCTTTTGCAAACGACGGTCAGGGCGACCGCAGAAGGACTCATGCCACAGGCCTGGTCATTACTCACAACGTTGGGAGCGCGAATATTTTGACGCCCTCAACTTTGTGGGTGTAGAGCCGCTTTTCATTCTTCGGCTAAACCACGTCGCGTTGCATCGCCACCAGACGGGTAAATACCCGTTCGTCGTCGCGTAGGCCGCAGTGTTCGTATTAATTGGTGATCCACGGTCTGAGATTGCTTATCGCGGCGGCAGTGCGCTCGGACAATGCTGGCGGTACATACATATCTTCAGCATAGATCGCGGCGACCACGGGAACGGTGTTGCGGCGCAGGCGATCGGCGTCGTAGAGCAACGGCCACTGTTCATCGAATCGAATAAAAGGCACCCGCTTTTCTTTTAGGCCACTAATTGGCAGAACGCAGCTATCACGAAAATATAAGTGGGTGTCCTTTATTTGCCTATAGGTGCAGAAAGTGGAGAGCGTGAAACCAGCTTAGGCGGTTACGAGATGAATGCGCTTGCCCGTGATGCGAGCACCACGGCGGGGGCGCGGACTGCCACGTGTCGGCAGCACGACATTCACCTCCAGCCGCCCACCGATGGCCTCGACGTAGCGTTGCAGCACTCCGATGGTGACATTGGGTCGGCGCTCCAGCTTGGACAAGGCCGCCTGGGAAACTCCCATCGCCTGCGCGGCTTCCTTCTGAGTCAGATGGCGAGCTTCGCGCAGACGCTGCAACTGGAGACCCGCCAGCTTCTCCTTCGCACGCTGACGAATCTCGGCGCGTTCTTCGGCGGTAAACAGGTGGTTGAGCACCGTGTCGAGCTTCTTCATGACTTGGTCTTCTTCATACGTTCGAGGTGGCGGTCAAAGATGGCATCAGCGTGCTTGATCATGGTCTTATAGAAGCGGTATTGGTCCTGCCCACCTTTATCGCCACCGATCAGAAGCACGGCCCGACGGATCGGGTCAAACGCGAAGAACGTCCGGTAGACGCTGGTACCGGTGGTGGTTCGTAGTTCCTTCATGTTCGTGTGCTTGGAGCCCTTGATGTGGTCGACCAAGGGACGCCCGAGTTGTGGGCCTGCCATGCGCAGCACCTCCAGATCGACCGCCACCGCTTTCCGGCCCTCCAATGGCAGACTGGCAAGCCACGTCTGAAATTCGGATGCCGCAAGAACGTCCCATGTCATGTAAGCTTTATAACCTTTTCGTTATATGATCAACTGGCAATCTGATTCATCGCCACCGCAATCATCGGCATGGCTTTATCATACTCCTCCCGCAGGCGGGACAAAGGAAAGGAAAGGAAAAGGAAAGGAAAAAGAGGAAAGGAAAAAGAGGAAAGGAAAAAGAGGAAAGGAAAGGACACCCGCTTTTCTTTTAAGCCACAAAATGACAGAACGCAGCTATCACGAAAAAAGTGGGCCCCCTTTATTGACTTCCGACGCATTTTTCAGTCTCCCTCAATAGCCTCTTGCTCTAAACCACGTCGCGTTGCATGGCGACTAAACGGGTAAAGACCCGTTCGTCGTCGCGTAGGCCGCTGTGTTCGTATTCATTGGTGATCCACGGTCTGAGATTGCTTATCGCTGCGGCAGTGCGCTCGGACAATGCTGGCGGTACATACATATCTTCAGCATAGATCGCGGCGACCACCGGGACGGTGTTGCGGCGCAGGCGATCGGCGTCGTAGAGCAACGGCCACTGTTCATCGTGGGCGAGAAGTTCCGCCGCTGCCTGCAGTGGCTTAAGGCGCGGGTACTCTTCGAACATCCATGGATAGATCGTCTCGCCAGTGAATGATGGCGGACGACCCGGTGCCCAATTGGTTTCGGGAAATTCTTCGCGGACGCGCTGGGCCGACCATCGTGATGCGAAGCCCTGGGTATAGCACATCTCATGCAAAATCGCGAAAATCGGATTGGTCTCGAAGGGCTGACTATTTTCAACGGCGCGCAAAAACGGATACGCCAGTTCATCGACGGCAGCCGTGCGACAGAAGGCTCCTTCGATCAGATGGTGGAGCGCTTCCATGCCATCACCGGCGCCGAGCAAAAAGCCAAGCTGTTGGAAACGGCGTGGCGATAAACGCCCACCGGTGGGCAACATTACCTCATGGCGATGGAGGTGTTCCAGAATGCGTCCGCATAATTCCTGATCTTGCGGATAGCGAGCGAAAAACTTAGCGGTCTTTTTTGCCACCGCAGGATAGCAATGCCGATAGTACACATCTGGATGATCGCTGAGTGGCGGCAAACCACCGGTATTGAACACTTCGCGCAAACCGTGGGGAAACTGCGATAAATACGTGACTGAGCAGAATCCACCGTAGCTTTGGCCGAGCAAACTCCATTGACTCTCTTCGCCAAGAAATTGTCGCCGAATACATTCGGCGTCACGCACAATGCTGTCAGCGCGAAAATGTTTGAGGTACTGCGCCTGCTGTGCTGGACCACCGCGATGCATAACGGTCTGCGGCAAAATGAGCGTGCTGCGGCCATTGCCGCGCGAATCTAAGATCAATACATGATAATCTTCGAGCGCCTTTTTGATCCACCCCGAATTGGTCAGCGGACGCGGGCCTGGGAAACCAGGACCACCTTGAAGAAACAATAACCATGGCCGCTCTGGTGCGGTTTTATCGCGATTAATATATGCACGAGCGAATAGCGAAATCTGCTCGCCGGTTGGCGCGGCGTGATCAAGCGGCACCTGAAATTGGTAGTCTGAAACCACCATGCCATGGTGACGAGCGACGCTGAGCGGTTGCGTATGAGTCATGAAATTCCTGCGCTAGATGCGGTGATGCGGTGATGCGGTGATGCGGTGATGCGGTAAAAAATGCGAAACGGTGCCGAGCGAAAAATTGTCGTAATCCTTTCGCTATTCATGCTTGAACATTTGCCTCGTACAAACCAGGCATGTGCTGATAGGGCTGCGGTTCCCGTTGATACCAACGTGAACGTCGCGAGCGATCGTCATTATATGGTGGCGTAAAGACGTCGATTAAACGGGTGAAGCTGACCGCCTGTAACGCGTGGATATTCGCTACGGTCGAGCTTAATGCTCCCGTGCTGCCCGGTGTCATGGTGACGTCGGATACGGCGCGAATGAGTGGACGACCCCGTTCAGATTGACGCTCACCCAGGGTGTAATTTTGCACCTGGATTTCGCCCTCGCTGCACAGAATGCAGCCGGTCATATCGGGATGATCATGGAGTTCGATTTTTTCGCCTGGTTCAAATTCCAGCAGCGATACCATGAACGATTGCTCATCGTGCAGCGCGTTGATCTCAGGGAAATTTTTATGGGCATTGCGATAGCGTGACATGACGGCGAGCACATGGTGATCCGTCAGGTCGAGTTCTTTCATCAGCACCAGAACCCGTTGCGTGTAGGACGTCTGATCCCAGGGCGGCGCGAACTGCTCTTCTGCGAGCCGCCGAACTTGTTCTAAATATTGCTCCCAGTTACGCCGCTCTGCTGGGCGCTCGGCGCGCTTGCCCGTCGGCATGCATCCCAGCAGCGGCAGGGTCGCGACCAGCGCGAAAAAACCCTGCGCACTCAAAGCCACCAGGTCTCGACGAGTAATATGGCTCATACATTATTCCTGTTTGTCCGCGCTCACATGCCCGCTTCCAACGCGACGAGCGCTTTTTCGACAGATCAACATCGGCAACACCCCTCTAACGAACATGACCGTACGGCGACAGCGACCCTCCGCTGAGGTGACTTGCGGTCTGGTGATGACGGCGTGTCAGCGCCTCACCTGACCAAAGAAGAAGCCACGCGTGGCATCACCAAACCCGCGACACCACGGGGATCACTTGGGATCACTTGGGATCACATCCTGCGGCCTATCATTATTTCATCTTTATTGTAGGTGTTGGTCTATTGACCCACGACGTTTCCCTCTGAGAAACCGGCCTTGACCAACATGATAAATACCTCCGCCATACCTCCTTCGCCGCACCTGATCACGCTGGTTGATTCCCACACGGGTGGTGAACCCACTCGTCTGGTCATCGAAGGCGGACCCGCTCTGACCGGCACTCTCTCTGAGCAACTTGATTGCCTGCGGCGCGATCACGATCGTCTGCGACGAATGGTGCTGAATGAACCACGCGGCGCTGAGCACATGGTTGGCGCGCTGCTGTGCAAAAGTCCCGATCCGCGCTGCGTTGCTGGAGTGATTTTTTTCAACAATGTCGGTTATCTGGGAATGTGCGGTCACGGCTTAATGGGGCTCATGGTATCGTTGCTCCATATGGGACGAATCGGACTCGGTACGCATCTGATCGATACGCCGGTCGGTGTGGTGCAAGCGACTTTGGATTCACGAAACACGGTCACCATCCGTAATGTTCCTAGCTGGCGTCACGCTCATAACATTCGCGTCACGGTTGACGGATTGGGCAGCGTCACCGGCGACATCGCCTGGGGCGGTAATTGGTTCTTTCTGGTGCATGACCACGGATTGACCGTCACCTCTGCACATATTCCGCAATTGACCGACGTCGCCATTCGCATTCGCAACGCGTTGAGCGAACAAGGCCACACCGGAAGTGGCGGCGAGCTGGTCGATCATATTGAGTTAATGACCGCCAAACCGCGTGCGGGAATTGATGGTCGTTCATTCGTCTTGTGCCCAGGTTCAGCCTACGATCGGTCACCGTGCGGCACGGGTGTCAGCGCCATTTTAGCCTGTGAACATGCCGCCGGACATTTGGCCCTTGGCCAAGTGTGGCATCAAGAAAGTGTCATCGGCAGCGTGTTCGCTGGTCACCTCGAAAAGTCCGGCTCTGACCTCATGCCATTTTTAACCGGAACCGCTTACGTGAATGGTGAGTGCCGTTTAATTGCTGATGCTGAAGATCCCTTTGCTTGGGGCATTCCTTGAATCAAAGGTCTGATCCAGAGGTCTTAATCGTTGGTGCAGGTATCGTTGGCGCAGCTTGTGCCGCAGCCTGTACCGCCGCCGGTTGGTCGACGACGATCGTGGCAAAAGGTATTTGTGATGGTGCCACCGCAGCGGGCATGGGCCATTTGGTGGTCATGGATGATTCGCCTGCGCAATTCGCGCTCACTCGCTCTGGCACGGATTTGTGGCGCGCGTTAGCACCGCAATTACCACCGGCTGCTGAGTACGATGCCTGTGGCACGCTGTGGTTAGCCGCTGACGAAGCGCAACTCGCCATCGCCGAAACCCGTTGCCGCGCCTACTTAAATTATGGCGTGAACGCCGAAGTTATTTCGCCACAACGCTTGAAAGAACTGGAACCACAGTTGGTCGGTAATTTAGCGGGGGCACTTTTAGTGCCGAATGATGCCGTGATTTATCCGCCGGCAGCAACCGGATATTTCATAGCGCAGGCACAATCACGTGGAGCGCACTTAGAACGCGCTGAAGTCGCCGCCGTTTTCGCCGACGGCGTTCAATTGGCCGATGGTCGGCGGTTAACTGCCAAACGCGTGGTAGTCGCGGCCGGCATTGGTTCGCCCGCCCTAGCACCGGGTATCGCCGTGCGTCCGCGCAAAGGCCATCTCATTATCACCGATCGGTATCCCGGATTTGTCCGCCATCAATTAGTTGAACTCGGCTACCTCACCAGCGCCCATGGCAACGCCAACGAATCGGTGGCATTCAATGTGCAGCCACGCCACGGCGGCCAGTTATTGATCGGTTCGTCGCGTCAATTTGGGACCACGGATCCGAAAATCGAAACCCATCTCTTGGATCTGATGATCAATGCCGCAGAGCGTTATTTGCCTGGAATTTCCGGGCTCCAAGCACTGCGTTGTTGGACCGGCTTTCGCCCGGCAACGCCCGACCACTTGCCGCTGATTGGACGTTCTCACCACGGCATCTGGCTCGCCACCGGCCACGAGGGTTTGGGCATTACCACCGCGCCAGCGACCGCGCGACTGTTGGTGGAATTAATGCAGGGAAGTACGCCGCATCTGCCAGCGGAACCATTCGCTGCTGATCGATTTCTGCATGAAACGGCGCGTGAAACCGCGCATGAAACCGCGCACGCCTGAGGCACGCCAAAGCCGTGGTGCTCATGCGCGTGCGGTTGATCACCAGGCTACGGCAATTTCATACACTATCTCGCTAGCGATCACCTAGACGTTTGTTAGACCGTCCAAACCTGTCGCTGCGCGGCGTTTTGTTCGCTGCGTTTTATCGCCACCTCTTCCCAGACCTAACACGGAATTCCTATGCCAACCCGCAACCTGTACCGCAAACGACTCACCCTCCTTCTTGCTGCCGGCATCTCGGTCGCTGGATGCGGCACCACCATGGTGGAGAAAAAATCAGCCATGATCGCGCCCGCAACCACCTCGACGCCGATTGACGTCAGCAATCCTTTTTTGACGCCAAGCAAATTGTACCTGCAAGCACCGCCATTCGATCAGATCAAAGACCATCACTACATGCCGGCGTTCCTTGAAGGTATGCGCCAAGCGACCGCTGAAATCCGTACTATCGCAGATAATCCTGAGCCTGCGACCTTTGAAAATACCATCGTCGCGCAAGAGCGCAGTGGCGCGATGCTGAGCCGAGTGAGTCGAGCTTTTGGTATCGCCTCGGCCACGAACAAAAATGATCTGATTCAGAAAGTTGAAAACGACATTGCTCCCTTGTTAGCCCAGCACGGCGACAATATCACCCTGGATGCGAAATTATTTGCGCGTATCCATGCCTTGTATGAAAAGCGTGAAACCCTTGGGCTTGATCCGGTGTCGAAACGCTTGCTGGAAACCTATCATCTCAATTTTGTTCGCGGTGGCGCCTTACTTTCCGACGCTGACAAGACCACGTTGCGTGCGCTGAACGAAGAAGAGTCGAAGCTGACGACCCAGTACACCGAATTCCTGATGAAAGATACCAATGCCGGCGACGTGGTGGTCGACTCGGTTGCCGAACTCGATGGTTTCTCTGACTCTGACATCGAAGCCGCCGCAGCCGCAGCCACTGCGCGTGGGCTCACCGGCAAATGGGTGATTCCACTGCTCAACACCACCATTCAAACATCGATTACGTCGCTCAAGAACCGTGCGCTACGCGAACGCATTTATCGTGCTTCGATTGGCCGCTGTAACCATGGCGGGCCAAACGACACCCGTGCGAATATCGCTCGACAGGCGCAGCTTCACGCGCAGAAAGCGCAATTGCTTGGTTTCCCGAGCAATGCGGACTACGTGCTCGGCGATCAAATGGCGAAAAACCCACAGGCTGCTTTAAAGCTTTTGGGCCAAGTTGGTCCCGCTGCCGTTGAACAAGCGCGTCGTGAAATTGCCGACATGCAAGCCATCATCGATCGTGAAAATGGTGGTTTCACTTTGCAGCCTTGGGACTGGTCGCTCTACGCCGAAAAAGTCCGCAAGGAAAAATACGACCTTGATGAAGCACAGATTCGTCCTTACCTCGAACTCGACCATGTTCTAATTGACGGCCTGTTTTTTTCCGCAACCAAGCTGTACGGCGTCACCTTCAAACAACGCACCGATCTGCCGGTCTATGACCCTGACGCCCGAGTGTGGGAAGTGTTCAACGCCGATGGCTCAACCGTTGGCCTGATTTATTTCGACTGTTATGCCCGCGCGAGCAAAAAAGGTGGCGCCTGGATGGACGTCCTGGTGGATCAGTCTGATTTGATGGGCACCAAACCCGTCATTTATAATGAGCTCAATATTACCAAACCAGCTGCCGGGCAGCCCGCGTTGCTGAGCTTTGATGATGTCATCACCGCATTTCATGAATTTGGCCATGGCATTCACGGCTTGTTTTCGAAAGTAAAATATCCGAGTCAGTCGGGTACCAATACCCCACGCGACTTTGTTGAGTATCCATCACAATTTACTGAGAACTGGGCGCTTGAACCAACGGTCCTGGCCAATTACGCCAAGCACTACCAAACCGGTGCGCCGATGCCCGCCGAACTGGTCGCCAAGATCAAAAAATCCAGCACCTTCAATAAGGGTTTTGAAACCCTGGAATACGTCCAATCCGCGTTGATCGACATGGAATGGAACGCTCTTCCCGCCTCAGCTCCGCTGCAAGATCCGGTCGCCTTTGAACTCGCCGCGCTCAAAAAACATCATGTTTATTTAGAGCAAGTTCCGCCACGTTACCACAGCTGGTACTTCACTCACATCTGGGCCAGCGGCTATGAAGCCGGATACTACGCCTACCTGTGGACTGCCGTACTTGGCGCTGACAGCTTCGCGTGGTTCGAAGAAAACGGCGGCATGACCACCGCCAATGGCCAACTCTACCGTGAAGGTATTTTATCACGCGGCGGCACGGTGGATTCGCACCAGATGTACCTCGACTTCCGTGGCAAAGAGGCCGTCATTGAGCCGTTGCTCAAACAACGTGGATTTTTGGCACCAGGAAAATAAGGCTCTGGACCGAAGAATACGAACAGGAAACGCAGAGGCGGTAGTTAGGCAACGAATGGAGAAGTGCTAACCACAGCCCGGCAGAGCCGGAACCCAAACGAAGACAAAGATCGGAGAAGTCTAACCACAGAGGGCACAGAGGGCACAGAGGAAAATCAGAATGCCTTTCTCTGTGCCCTCTGTGCCCTCTGTGGTTTAGCACTTCCCCTGCTTTCTTTCCTTTCGTACGTGTAGCGATTTCTTCGGATAGCACGGAGAAATTGAACCTTAGTACTACAGAGGGCACAGAGGGCGCAGAGGAAGTAAATCTGAGTTTCTCTGTGCCCTCTGCAATGCTACGGTTCCATTTGCTAAACCACAGAGCCGCAAAGACATTATTTTAATTTCGCTCTGTGCCCTCTGTGGTTAGCACTTCTCTTCACTCTGTTATCTGGTGAGTGAAAACCCACAGTTAGAGCGGCTTGCGTCGATACATCATGATTGCCTGCTCAGCTTCGGGCATAAATTCAAACAACTTGTCCAGCTGAGTAATTTTAAACATTTGCAAGAGCGTCGGTTTGAGTCCCGTAATAGCGACCCGGCCTTTGCCGAGTTTGGCGGCTTTATGTACGGCGACCAGTTTTCCGATCATCGATGAACTCAGGTAACCCACTTCTGAGACATCGATCACCAGGCTGATTTTTACCGTACGATCGCATTCAGCGACCAATGCTTCGCCTAGGCTGGTAATGCTGGCGGCATCCAACAAGCGTTCTTTCATCACTTTCGCCAACACGATGTTTTCGTACCGCTGAACCATAAGAAAATCACAGGCCATAAGGTGCTCACTTTCACAAAGGATGGGACATTGAATCAGAAATAGGAAGCGCCGTGGGGCGATCAGCCCGACGTCGTGACATCCACGCCAAGCTTCCGTGATGATAATACGTAAGTTCGTCGAGCCATTCTTGCATCAGCCGAATACCACGACCGTGCTCCAACAACAGACTTTCGGGTTGTGATTCATCGGGAATCGCCGCCTCTACAAAGCCGTCGCCTTGGTCGGACACCGTCACCACCCAGCGGAACTCATCAACCCGAACCGTGAGTTCGATTTCCAGGCGCGGATCGCCTTCATTGCCATGCAGCATGGCATTCACCACCACCTCGTCGAAACAGAGATAGAGCCAAGCGCGATCATCTTCGGCAACCCAACCGCGATTGATCAGCAGGTCGACAATTTCATCCATGATCTGCTGTTTCAGATCAATGCGCGACGGCCAACAACGTTCCAGCAGAACAGGCGGTACGGCTGGAGGATGCCCAGGAAAAATGCTGAGTGGTTTCGACGTCATGTCGGCGGCAATCGTTCGATGACCACTAAAGTCATGTCGTCATGTGGACGAGCGCCGCGTAATGCAGCGCTGACCGCAGCTACCACCGCATCGCATACTGCCTGCGCTCCGCCGCTGGCATGAGCAACCACCGTCGCACGTAGGTGATCCATACCCCACTGCTCATTGTCAGGCGGTGAATGGACATCCGGAATGCCATCGGTGAATAATACCAATAAGTCACCGGGGGCGAGCGCTGGAATAACGCCTTCGTCGTAGGTGCTGTCGTCCAGCATCCCCAGCGGCAGTCCGCTACTGGTCAGGTCGTCTATTTGCCCGTTACGACGCCACACCATGGGGGGTTCGTGGCCGGCAGCCACAAAACGACACGAACCATCGGGCGCCAAGCGCGCCAGCACCATGGTCATAAAATTATCGTCACTGAGATCGGCCTCTAACAATCGATTCAGGCTACACATGGTTACCGCGGGGGCTCCGCCGCGCTCATGCAAGGCGCGTAAAAAAGCCCGCGCCGTGCCCATCAGCAATGCGGCGGCAATTCCGTGCCCACTAACATCACCGACCACCGCGTCGAATTGCCCATCAGCGCAAGGGATGAAATCGAAATAATCGCCGCCGGTTTGATCGCACGAACGACACCAGCTTGATAAGCGCCATCCCGGAATCACTGGCGGCACGCTCGGCAGCAAACTTAATTGAATCTGGCGCGCGAGATCGAGTTCACTCTCCATCCGCAGGCGTTCACTATCGCGAGCAATTAACTGGGCGTTATCGATCGCCACCGCCGCAGATCCGCACAGCGCCGCCAACACTTGTTCATCATAGGCATTAAAAGGTTCGCCGCCGATTTTATTGAGCGTCTGGATCACCCCCACGGTGTCGCCGCTATAATTGACGAGTGGCAAACAAAGTATGCTGCGAGTGATGTAACCCGTCGTGCGATCGTGATCACGATTGAAACGCTCATCGGCGTAGGCGTGGGGAATATTGATCAGCTTTCCCGTCGCAGCCACACTGCCAGCTATTCCACTACCAACCGGCAGACGTATTTCGCGTGCGCCCTGCGACACTCGGGTAACGAGTTCGTGACGCTCAGCATCCAATAAAAATAAACTGGTGCGATCAGCACCGACCACTTGGCTCACCGACTTGACGATCAGACCAAGCAGGCGGTCAAGATTACGTTCGCTGCCCATGGCTCGCGAAATCGCCATGATCGCTTGCAGATCTCGTGCTAACTGTTTGACATCGTGTTCCATCTAGGCCCTTACCATACCACCAAAAAATGACGCCTGCCTAGGTCAGGCAGGCGTCAGGGCCATTCATCCAAATGCTTCCCGGCTTACGGAACCGTAGGAATGCCACTTGGTGACGGCGTTGAAAACGACGGGAAATCAGCTGGCGGCGGCAGCGTGTTTGATGGCGGAATGCCAAACGAATTCTCGCTTGTCGATGGCGAAAAATTACCTCCAGGAGCTGGGGGCGGGGTGCCATTTGGCAGTGGATACGACGCACCACCGGCATTTAAAGGCGCTTCAAAACGCGTGTTTCCATTTGTTGGCGGCGGCGTCGGAAAGCCATTATTCATTGGACGTTGGCCGCCGCCTGTTGCTGGCGGAGCTAGCGCTGGCTGAACGCCACCAAAGGGCGCTGGCGGCGGCGTGAGCTCTGCTGGTGCCGTCTTGCCTGGGATCACTAATTTTTGACCGATGCGCAATTTCTTGGGATCAAGTCCAGGGTTCGCCTCGACGATCTTCTTCCAGTCAGCCTTGGGGCCGATCTGGCTGGTCGCAATACTCGCCGGAGTATCGCCCGCTTTTACCGTGTAGGTCGCCGCTGGGTTGCTTGACGATTCCGTCGTCGTGCTGCCGCCCGCAGTGGATTCTGGGACTTTTCGCGCCCCAGCGATTTCCGGCAATTTAATTTTCTGGCCGACTTTCAAGCCTTCTGGATCGATTCCAGGATTGGCTTTGACGATTTCTTTCCACTTGGTGGTGGTGCCGTAGTGCATTTTGCTGATGTCGCTCAGCGTCTCGTTGGCCTTGACCACATGGACGTTGGCATCACCGGCAGAAGGAGCCTCTGGGCCTGGGGCCAAGGGCTCAACCGCAGCGGCTTTGGCGGGCAACTTAATGACTTTACCAACGCGCAGATCGTCCGCAGGGATTTTATTGAGCTTTTCCAGTTCTTTCCAACGCGCGGCGTTGCCAAGTTCTTTCTTGGCAATTGAGTAATAGGAATCGCCCTTCTGCACGGTGTACGTCCGCTCGCCACTCGCCAATTCCGGGGCGGGAATGGTCGTCGTAGCAGGCGCTTCAATAGCAGGGATGGTGAGCTTTTGGCCGACTTTCAAGTCGCTTGGATCGACCTTATTGGCCTCAGCAATTTTCTTCCAGTTTTTACCGGTGCCGTAATATTTTTGGCTGATTTCACCCAGGGTTTCGCCAGTGACGACGATGTGTGTCTTCACTTCGCTGGTCACCGGCTTGGCTGGTGGCAGTTCAACCACTGGCGGCGGGTTGAACGGTGGAAATGGCGTTTTTCCTGGTGGAAACTGCTCATTCAGTGGGTTCGGTAAAGGGTACTGACGTGGCTCCACCATGGGTGGAAATTGATTATTCGTCAACAAGGGGTCAGGCTGTGGCTTAACGCCAAAAATATCCTCGTTGTTCGGTGGGGTAGGGATGTTTTTCGGCTCTTCTTTCTGCGCAAGCTCTGGCGCAACTGGATTCTGCTCTCGTGGCAGAAAAGCGACGGCGACCAACCCCAAAACGGCGACGACGATAACGCCAGCGATGACCACTTCTTTGGACATGAATTGCCCTTCCCGACAGAAGAATAATGGACGTCATTGCACCACGGGCGAAAGCCCACAACACCTGATCGTCCGGAGAGTGCACGGTCTTAGCTACGTGATAACAGAAGACAACAGGTCTGAGGGTGGTGTTTATTCGACCGTATTCGGCGCTCCAGAACGTTCCCAATCGCAGACTTGCAGCCGTCAGAGCAATCCCACAACCCGCCAACGATGGTACGCCTGCTGCCTTTTCTTGATGCTGATGGCCCGACGCAAATGGCCTGTGACGAGGCCCTGCTAGAAACCGCCACGGTCACCACGTTGCGACTCTATCGCTGGACCCCAGCGACGGTGTCTCTGGGCTATTTCCAGGACTATTCCAGCATTATCGCTCACCTGCCACCCGCGCTGCCGGTCGTGCGGCGGATCACCGGCGGCGGCGCGATTTGGCATGAACATGAGATTACCTACTGCTTCGTCGGACTTCTGGGTCAAGGCGGTTGGCCGGAACGAGTACGCGATTGCTATCCCTTGCTGCACGCTGCCGTTCAAGCCGCCCTGCGCCACGCCGGGGCCCCCCTCCAACGGCAACCCGACAGCATTGGCGATCGGCGTTACCGCGATGAGCCACGCTGCTTCGCCAGCCCTGCCGCCGATGACCTCGTCGCTGACAATGGCGGCAAGGTCCTCGGCAGCGCCGGACGCGTGCGCGGTCAGCGCGTGCTCATTCACGGATCGCTGAAGCTGGCGAGTAACCCGTGGGATGGTGACGCGGTCGCCGGCTGTGGCTTATCAGCTGCCGCCGCGAGCTCACTGTTGCAGGTGGCGCTACCAGCGGCCATCGGATCAGCCGCTGAAGATGGCACGTGGACCGACGAAGAAATGATCGCCCGTCAACGCATCATGCAGCAACGTTATGGTGACGATGCCTGGGTCGTGCATCGTCGCGGACCACGGCCATAGGACTCGTCGTCAACGTTTTGTTTCCCCCTCACCCCATCTGTTGCGTCAGCCAACTCCACACCCCACTCGCGGTTTTACGAATGCGGGATTCTTGACCAGCAAGATGAGTGCGGCGCAAATCAGCGGCGGTACACACCAAGCCGCTGACCAACACGTCGGCCAATTCCGCGCTGGGGTCACGGTTCTTATGTCCTGAACCAAGCACCACCGGTTGGCCGAAAATATCTTTCAGAAACATCGCCAGTCCGCCGAGTGAACTGGCGCGGCCAACCAAGTGGACTTGGCCCTGCTGAACCAGATGCCCATGATCACGAAGTTCTTGAGCGCGAGCGCGGAAAAATTTACCCAGTTCTTCGGTCATCAATTGCAAAGCTGGCCGCATTAAGCGATGGCGTTCACGGATGTCGCTCCAGATGAACTGCTGGCCGGTCGGGCCTTCGCGTTCGTCGGTGTGCACACTTAAATCGAGATCGCGTTTGAGGTCTTCTGCCTGCGACGCCGAAATGCCTAAGCGCTCAATCAACAAACGAGTCAAATCATCGCCGCCGAAAGCGTGGGTTTCGACATAGACCAGCTTGTCGCGACGGCGCACTAAAACGGTCGTGCAACGCGCGCCACAATCGATCACCACCGTGGTGCCTTTGCGCGTCAACGCACCAGCAATACCGCGATACAGCGCCACTGGCTGCGCGATAATGCCTTCTAATTCCAAGCCCAAGCCTTCGACCAATTCGGCTAATTCTTCGCGGTAACCGCGACGAGCGGTGATCAATAAGGCCTGGCAGGTCAGGCGCGTGCCGCGATGGCCGATTGGATCATCAACGTCATGTTCGCCATCGCGATCGCGCACCGTCCAATGCACGGGAATCGCATCGATGAGTTCCTGATCAGCGCCGGTGGCTTGATCACGTGCACGTTTCAACGCCCATAATCGTTCGTGTTCGCTCAACGTCACTTCATCGCCAGGGTCAGCCCAGCCGACCGCTAAACGCGAGGTGATGCTGGGATCGGTCATCGATAAATAGATGGAATACGCTTCGACGCCCGCCGAATCGCACGCCAGACGAACCACGTCGGCCACCGCTTCGCGTTTACCGTTTTGGCTCAGGCGATGCCAATCGCATTCAATGGTTTTGTGCGCCACGACTTTGTCGCCATGGGTGGGATGCAACGCCGCCACCGTGGCGCTGACCCGACGACTGGAAATCAAAACGATGACCACCAAATGTTCGGGCAAAATATCGCGACGTGGGCGAGCAACGTTGGCCACTTGTTGCCGACGATTGCCAAGGCCACGTGCCAGATCGGTGACGCGGCCCAGCCAACGTCCGCTCTGCAAAAGATCGGTGTTGGTCGTAGGCGGTGGTGTGATGGTACGCTGTTCGTCGTTGGCGATCGGGTTCATGGCTGACTCGTTGATTTACCGACTAACGTTGCTGGGCGCTGAGCCGCACGTAGTTCGGAAAAAGGTTCTTTGAAACGAACATTAATCGCGGCAATACGATTGAGGTCACCGTGTGAGCGAATGGTGTGCACCAGATCGCGGACTTTATCTTCCTCGCGCACGCCAAAGCGTTCTTCACCAGAGCGGCCCCAAATCAAGCGACTGCCATGGCGAGTGTACAAGACGATGCCGCGCTGAACGCCGCGTTTATCCAACGCGTCGTACAAATGAATGTCGGTAACCAAGCCTGGCTCGATCTGCGTTTCAAGGCGCTTCCATAACGACAACGCGTTGCGCACGCCCTCGATGCCAGCCCACTCAATAGCGCGTAACACCGGTCGCGAGGTCGTTGGTCCGGGCATTGAGCCAGGCAACAACCAACCATCCGCATCGATCCACGCACGTACGCCGCTCGCCAACACCACCGGCATCAGCGGCTGACGCAAAGCCATCACGACTTCTAACGTACGCTGTAATTGTTCTGGTTGCTGGGCGCGCGGTTCGTGTACCACCGAAACCGCACGCACTTCACTGACCATGGTTTGCTTGCGCAGAAAAACCGCCAACTGCTCTAGTGTTTCCGCACGGCCATCGCGCAGTTGCGCCATCTGCGGAAATGAACGCATCCAGCCCAACACATCTTCACGTGGGATCTTTGGGCCTGGCAGCCAAGAGATGCGAAAGCCACTGACCGGCAACGGCGTCGGCGATTTCTGAATCGCATAACATGAAAACATTACCAGTACGGTTATAACAGCAACCGCTGCGCATCCCCACATGCCCAGGCGCAGAGCGCCCTGCTTGGTCCACTGGGCGCCGTTCAAACCAACATGAATTCCGCGCGTGACTAACCCAGGATCCATCGCCGGGCGCAACAGCGCTTCGTTCACTGGCAAGGCTTTGCGTTTCGCTCGTTTACGCGCAGGTTTCGCCGCATCATCGTCTGCTTCTTCCACCGGTTCGGTGTCGATGGCATCGTGATTGATAAGCGCAGGAGCGAGCGGCAAACGATTCGCCTTACGCTTGCGTTCAGCCACCGCGATGAGCTGCTGAATTTCGTGTTCGGAAGTGACATCTGCACGATTCATAGAGTGCTCCCGCTGCGGACCAGACGTACGGCTGCGCGTTGGACAACGCGTTCCACCAAATCATCAAACTGAATACCCGCAGCTGCTGCGGCCTTCGGTACCAAACTGGCCGTAGTGAAACCCGGCAAGGTGTTTATTTCCAGCAAAGCCAAATCCCCATCAGCAGTACGCATGATGTCGCAGCGCGACATATCGCGGCAGCCACACGCACGATGCGCCGCCAATCCAAGATCCGCCAAGCGCTTGGCCAAATCGACGTCGGTCACTGGCGTTTCCATGGTGTCGGCGCGCTGATATTTCGCGTCAAAATCAAATACTCCGTCAGCTGCGCGAATGGCGAGTGGCGGCAACGCCTGCGGACCATCGCCCACATCGACGACGGCAACGGTGTACTCTGGTCCCGGCAAACGTTCTTCGAGGAGATACGGCACGGGGCCAAGTTCGCGTAGGATCTCTTCGATCGCGGGCAAAATAAACGATGGATTGGCGATGATTTTCAGCCCCACCGAACTGCCATCGCACGCTGGCTTCAGCACCAGTCCGGCATGATGCGGGACTTTCAAATCTTTAGGCGAAAATGGCTGACGCAGATCCAGACGCACGCCCCACGGCACGCGCAGTTTATGCTCCGTCAAACGCACCTTGGTCAGCCCTTTGTCCATGCACAGGCGTGACACCGCCGCGTCCGAACCAACGTAGGTGATTCCGGCCAGATCAAGTTCAGCCTGCAAAGTGCCGTCTTCGCCGTAGGTGCCATGAATAATGTTGAAGGCGACGGCATCGGCGCGCAATTCATGAACATCCAGTCGCTGCGCCACATCGATGATTTTCACCTCGTGACCACGACGGCGCAAAGCCTCGGCGATCGCCGTGCCAGAACGGCGGCTGATGACGGCCTCACGGCCAGGGCCACCCATGATGACGTCGACTTTCATACCGCTACTCCGCTAGCTTTGTCGCTCGCTATTTCGCTTAAAAGGCGCGGATGCACATGCAACTCTGCTGGGTAATTCCAGGTTTCGATTTCCATCGTCAGCACCACGCCACGTTCGCGCCACGCCTGTTCGCGAATGCGACGGATCAAGGCCACCACATCGGCGCATGATGCCGTGCGCGTGCGATTGACGATGAAGTTGGCGTGCACCGTGCTGATTTCCGCATCGCCGTGGCGTTCACCTTTTAGTCCAAGCTCATCGATGAGTTTTCCCGCAGGCATGGTCGGCGACGGATTTTTGAACACGCAACCAGCGCTCGGCAAGGCCAACGGTTGGCTGGCGGCTTTTGCTTGTTTCAGACGACTGGCCGTCGCCTTCAAAACCACCGGATCGCCGATGGCCAAGATCATTTCAGCACCAAGAAAAACCGTTCCGGCTGGTAAACCACACGAACGATAGCTGGCCGGTAACGCTGCGCGTTCGAGCCAACGCGGAGTCTTTTCGCTTGGTAAAATCACCTCAACGCGTGAAACCCAATCGAGCATCCAACAGGTGCTGGTGCCAGCATTCATTTTCAGCGCACCGCCGATGGTCGCGGGAACTCCGGCAAGACCTTCTGGCCCTGCGAGTCCAGCCTTGATGCACGCCG
>JANMYZ010000316.1:0-2468 GCA_031382605.1 Planctomycetota bacterium
TTCATTGAAATTTCAGTATCGGGCGAGCCTGGAGGATTGCGTAATCCAGCAAGAGGCGCCTGCGTTGACGCTGCTCCATCGCCCGTCGCGACATAATCAAAACGACAGTTTTGTGCACAGGTTCCGCGATTGGCTGAACGACAGCCAGCAAAGTTCGACATCAGGCATTGTCCACTGAACGAATAACACAGTGCGCCGTGCACGAAATGTTCGGTCTCAATGCCGTGGCGCTCCGCTTCGCGGGTACACGCAGCAACCTGAGCCAGAGTTAATTCGCGGGCGAGAATGACGCGCTCAGCACCCAGCGACGCCAGCACCGCGACTTGGCTCGGATCATGAATCGTCATCTGAGTTGAGGCGTGACGTTTCAGGTCAGGCAATTCACGCGTCAGCGCCCGCCACAAACCAAGGTCTTGAATAATGACCGCGTCAACTTTCGCCGCGTGCGCCGCCCGCGCGAGGTCCAACGCCTTGGGATATTCGTCATCATGAACCAACGTATTCATCACCACATAACATTTTACCCGGTGATGATGCAGGTAAGCCACATGATGAGCGAGTTCCGCTTTGCGAAAATTTTCCGCTCGACCACGGGCATTGAAATGACGTAGGCCAAGAAATACCGCGTCTGCACCGCCAGCAACCGCTGCTGGCAAACAATCAGGCGAGCCGACCGGAGCAAGAACTTCGGGGCGACGACGAGTGATCATTTGCCCGCGCCACTAGCTGGTGCCTCTTCAGAAATAGCAGGAATCGGCTGGCGGGCAGCGTCCTGCAATTCTTTTGGTAATGCCGGGCAATTGCGATGTGCGTGCAACAAACGTGCGGCGCCACGATCACCGGCCTTCGCAGCGGTCGCCCATTCGCTCAATAAATCAGGCATACCTGCGCGTTCCTGCCACCACACGACTGACCAGCCAACGCCCTGCGTGCGGCTGGCAATACTGAACCATTCCGTTCGGTTATCATGCTTGCGAGTAAATAGCTGAAACCCTGCCGTGCCTGCGGCTTCCCAACTCCCAGACTTCATGCGCTTGAGTAACTGATCGATAGTGGGTTCTTCTTTGCCACTGCGAGTAGTGATGGTGAGTCCAGCCACGGCGCCAACCCAGCCACGCACCAGCGCTTCTTGAAAAGCGAATTCCCATTTGAGGTGGTCAGTGCTGGGCGGTTGGGCGAGCGCGCTGCCCCAATCGCTCAACGGAGTTAACTCACTCAACCATTTGCGCGTGGTGGCATCGACCACCGCCGGCAGCCCACCCGGAGCCAGTCGTTCCAAGATTTTTTCCGCCAAGTGACGCCCTGAACCAGCCCACCAATTTGACCACGCCAGCACCGGCGCAGTGGCACGACTGTGATGAGCGATAGAGATGGCTGCGTTGGTCGATCCTTCGGCCTCCGGCAGCAATGGCGCGGCCGGATGATCGGCCGACACGCGCGCCAACGCCGTGGTCACGTTCACTGTTGCGCGCGCGGCTTCACCTAAGACGGCAGGAATCTGCGCCTCAGCAGTGGCGACGCTGATGATACGATTCACGCCCATAGGAAATGTCGGCGCGTCCATCGGAGCAATAATCGTGACGCAACCGTGACCAGTCAGCTTTTCACCCAAGGACAAAACGATCGAGCGCGTCAACGGATGACGGTCCTTGGCCATCACTAAAACCACGCGCCACGATTCGCCACGATTTGCCAGCGGCATGCCATCAGCAGTGACCACGTCGTCATAGGCCAACGCCGCAGAGTCGACATGAAACTTATCTTTTTTCGGCAAGCGGAAAATTCCAGGATGCAGATCCGGTCCATTCAATCCCGGATTCCCCTTCGAATTCAGCGCCAAAAGTGAGATGGCGAAAACGACCACCACCAGAACCATCGGCATCAGACTATTGCGCATCGCAGCTCCTGAAAAATCCCACCACCACGGCGGGGCGCGGAGTCTGAGGTCCATCAGCGGCGGGGGAAGCGATCTTGTGGGATATCCGCACTTGGCCTCCATGTTTCCAGATATGATCAATCACAGTTGATCTCACACCGCGTTTCACCGCGCCGATCTCGACCTCCGCGTCATCATCATATTCGCGGTTTACGTCAGGGCCGCTGCTTCTACGCTCCGGCCCACCAACCGACCCCGGCGAACATCGCTACGGGGAAGTTTACCTTCTGCAGAAAGTAACGCGTCAACCTATGTCCAATAGTGATCCCCAAGTCCTGCTCGACGTGTTTACCAGCACAGTTGCGCCGCTTTGGAAACAGCTTCAACATAATAACCTCCAATCCCGAACTCTCGCCACCTTGCGCGCCACGCTGCTGCTGAGCGGTGAACTATCTGCGCCTCTAAAAAGCACCACATTATTATGAGCAAATACTACATAGCCAACTATTCGGTAAAAAACCTTTGGGGCTACAAGAACTATAAGATCACGTTCTTCAAAGACGTGAACGTGTTGATTGGGCCGAACGCATCG
>JANMYZ010000339.1:0-10695 GCA_031382605.1 Planctomycetota bacterium
TCTCTACTGCGTTTTTTAGGGTGATGGCGACCCCGCGCACGCGTCCAGATGGACGTGCGCCGTTCAGCGCAACCTGGAGTGCCCGATCACGTTCCTGGGATTTTGCAGGAGATTTTGGATTTTAAGACAAGTACAGGTTAGCCCAATTTACGGATCAATTTTAGTGGCAACGAGCATCAGCACCGCTGCCGGGTCATTTTTTTAAATTCGCTGTAAGCGCTGTAAGTGCTGTAAGCGACTTGCGCTTAGCCGTCAGCGGGCGGCTTACGGATGATGCGGCGCTCATCGTTGATGCGGCGTTCGATGTAGTCGACCACGCGGCCGATGGTTTCCATGCCGGCATCGCCGGGCAGGGATTCATCGAAGTTCACTCCGAAAGCGTCTTCCAAATCCATCGCAACTTCGGCAATGTCGAGCGGATCTTTGGTGATGTCAGGCACCAGCGTCTGCTTGTCGTAGTCGAATTCTGCGTCATCACCTGGGTGAGGAAGATTGTGCAGCTTGTGGCACAGGATCTCGATGACTTCTTCGCGAATGCGCTTTTTTTCCATAACGATCACGGTGTTCATACGGTCCTAAATGTTTGGGGGCTGTGAAGTCTGATACGTCGGCTACCCACGGCAACCACGATGAGGGCCGTGCTTGAGCGTGGCCGACATCGTGAGGTGACGCGGGGTTAGTTTAGCCGGTGAATCGGCGGAAAATCAACGAAGCGTTGTGGCCGCCAAAGCCGAGGTTGTTCGACAGCGCGTATTCAACTTGCTGACGACGAGCCTGATTCGGAATGTAATCGAGGTCGCATTCTGGATCAGGAGTCGCGTAGTTGATGGTGGGCGGCAACACGCCATCGCGCAGAGCCATGATGGAGACGATCGCCTCAATCCCGCCAGCCGCACCCAGGGTGTGGCCAGTCATCGATTTCGTGCTGGAAACCGCGAGTTTTTTCGCGTGTTCGCCGAACACAGCCTTGATCACTTTGGTCTCACCGGAGTCGTTGAGTTTGGTCGACGTGCCGTGGTCGTTGATGTAGCCAAGCTGTTCGGGATTAAGGCCAGCATCACGCAATGCCATGCGCATGCAGCCGATGCCACCCGCGCCCGTCGGATCGGGTGAGGTTTCGTGATAGGCATCACCAGTGCAGCCATAACCAACGATTTCGCCATGAATGGTGGCGCCGCGCTGCTTGGCGTGTTCCAGTTCTTCCAGAATGAGAATGCCGGCACCTTCGCCGATGACGAAGCCATCGCGATCACGATCGAACGGACGGCTAGCCGTAGCGGGACTATCGTTACGCGTCGACAGCGCGGTAATGGAGTTGAATCCCGCCACGCCCAAATCGGTGATCGGGGCTTCGCTGCCGCCGCTGATCATGACATCGCATAAACCATTGCGAATATGATGAAAGGCAGCGCCGATACAGTGCGAACCGGTGGCGCACGCGGTGGTGATCGAGTAGTTCGGGCCCTTAGCGCCATAGACAATCGAAATGTCGCCAGCGGCGCTGTCGACGATCATCTTTGGGACCAAGAACGGACTGACGCGTGAGGGGCCGCGCGCGATCATGGTCGCGTATTCTTCTTCGATGGTTTTGAGGCCACCGATGCCAGAACCCACGACACAACCGACACGGAATGGATCCGCCCATTGCTTGAAATCGAGTCCGCTCGATTCCATCGCTTCGTGCGCAGCTTTGAGAGCGAGCAGCACAAAGCGATCTTTGCGCTTGGCCTGCTTCATGTCGCCAATCACTAAGGCTGCATTATCCAATGGCACATGACCCGCGAAGCGAGTCTTGTGTATGGAAGCATTCAAAGTGGTGAACGGCGCGATGCCGTGGCGACCAGCTTGAATGGCGTCCCAAAACGCAGCGACGCCGGTACCGTTGCAGGCCAGCACGCCCATGCCGGTGACGACCACACGACGATGGGTCATCTGCGGCGACGTCACAGTCGGCGATGAGCTCACTTGGCGACTTTACCCTCGAGGTACTTAATCACGTCCCCGATGGTCTTGAGGTCTTGATCTTCTTCCAGCTTGACGCCAAACGCGTCTTCCAGGTCCATCATGATCTCAGCGATGTCCAGGCTGTCAGCGCCCAGATCAGCAACGATGTTGCTGGCTTCAGTGATGGTGGCCTTGTCGCGGCTGAGACGGTCGGCGATAATATCGATGACCTTGTTACGAATGTCGCTCACGGCCACTCCTTGAAGCGGGCTTAACCCGCAGGGCTTTTTTCGGTGAAGGGCGGTACTGTGTCGCGCACCCCAAAACGGTCAAGGCGCTGTACCGCGTACCGATGCAATGGTGCAAACCCTGTAGCACGTTAGTGTTCGCACGCATGACTGGTCTGCGACGAATTTTTGGTGACCGCGCGCTCCGTCACTTTGCGGTGCTGGTGACGGCGTTGGCGGTCGCTGGATGTGGTGCTCCAGATGCTCTTCCGGCGCCGGGCGCAGACGGCTTGGTGGTGATGCATTGGTGGGATGAAAAAAAAGCCACGCCACCGGCGTACATGCAGGCCGAGCGCTTGTTACAAAGCGATGCTGAGTTCAAAAAAATGGAATTTACGGCGGTGATGATGCGCCTTCCGGGCGAGCACGGCGTGGTTTACGTTTTTGCTCCGCAAGCCACCTACGAACGCGGCGCAGCCAATGAAATTCAGCTGGGACCACTGAAAAATCGCCCCGTCGACGGCCCCGTGCGTTTTTTCGGCACGTGGAATGGTGACCTCTTTATGGGGCGGGCGGCTCAAGCCGTGTTTGAGGAAGCCACTCATCGTATGCGTTTGGACCAGGTGGAAATCTGCGCGAGCGGCTTGCGTCAGCGCGCCGATTGGGTGGCGATCACCCAAGAACAATCCGTACCGTTCGGCCAGCTCACGCGGTTATCCGATGCGCCAGCGCTGACCGCAGCCATGGCGGCGTTGCCGTCGCCTGTGGTTTTCCCGCCGATGCGCCATGAGTAAGCAAGCATCGTGCGGATGATGAGCCGCGTCGCTCGATTAGCGCCGTATTGGTGGCTCATGCGGCTGACTTTTTTGAAGCTCATGGCGTATCGCATGCGGTACGTGACCGGCATCGCGACCTACGGTATTTTTGTTGGCGGACAGTTCGCTATTTGGCAAGCAGTGTTCGCAGCAAAGGGGCTGACTGCTGAGCAAACCTTAGATGGCCTGACGCTGTCACAGATGGCGACCTACTTGGCCATCGGATATATGGCGCGCGCGGCATATTTCACCAATACCGACAGCGAAATTGCGGCGCGTTTTCAAAGTGGCGATGTGACCCTGGATCTGCTGAAACCCCTGAGTTTTCACGGTCAATGGTTGGCGCAGGCAGCGGGCGAGACCGCTTTTCGTTTGGTGTTTTTCGCCGCCCCGATGAGTCTTATTTTGGTGCCGTTGTTTGGCGTGCAGGCGCCGACGGGCGCTGGCTGGTGGCAATTTCCGGTGCTGTTTGTGCTGGCTTTTGTGATCAATGCCGAACTCAATCTGATGGCTGGTAGCGCCAGCTTTTGGCTAGAGGACATCACCGGCTTGATCAGCCTGAAACGCAATCTGATCATGCTGCTTTCTGGCTTGATGGTTCCGCTGCATTTTCTTGGCGACACCATCGGCGCGGTGGCCTCGGTGCTGCCGTTCGCGCTGTTGTCGTACCATCCAACCATGGCCTATGTCGGTCAGCTCGGCGTCGGAAATCATCCGACTTTTGTTCAGGTGGCGATGCTTGGCGTGCTGTGGTTCGTCGTGCTGCGCGGCGGCAATATTCTGCTATGGCGCCTCGCGCAACAACGGCTGGAGGTCCAAGGTGGTTAATGTCGAGTGCAGAAGTTGGATTAGTCTAAACGCGGCAGTCGGAATTCAAACTTCCACCGCAAAGACGCAAAGACGCAAAGGAAAACAAGGATTAGACTCGAAATTTAGGTGACCGATAGCTTCACCAAATGAGTGAACTTCTTTTTTGTCCTAAGTCCTTTGCGCTCTTTGCTGCTTTGCGGTAATTTTTTTCTACTGCGGTTTTTAGGATTAGCGCATAGAAGCGCAGAGAGCAGCAGCCATGAATGAACGCGATGACATCGTGCGGAATTTGAAGCAACTGGTCGAACTCGACCGAGCGGCGGGAATGGAATTTATCTGGAAGGAGTCCACTCCAGCGCCTTTCGTTGTCGCTCCGTTAGCGTTGTCATCAGCGCGTTCCCCTACGGCAGCGAAGAATCCCGTCGCACCTGCGGCGAGCGCGGATTCCCTCACCCAGATTGCGACGGAGATCGCCGCATGTCGTGCCTGTGGTTTGTGCGACGGTCGCAATAAAACCGTGCCGGGCGAGGGCAGTGCGCGAGCGGAGTTGCTTTTTGTCGGCGATGGCCCCGATGAGCAAGACGACGCCAGCGGTCGTCCTTTTGTTGGCGCTGCTGGCGACTTGCTGACCAAGATGATCGAAGCGATGGGATTAAAGCGGGATCAGGTGTTCATCACCAACGTGGTCAAATGTCGCCTGCCTGAGCAACGTCCGCCAACGTCCAGCGAAGTGACCGCCTGCCAAGGTTTTCTGCGCCGCCAAATTGCGCTGATAAAACCAAAAATTATTTGTGCTTTTGGGAATACTCCGCTGCGGGCATTGATGAATGATAACACCCTCGACATCAGCACGATGCGCGGGAAAAAGCTAACTTTTAACGGAATGACGCTGATACCAACCTTCCACCCCAATTTTTTACTGAACAACCCTGCCGCTAAAAAACCATGTTGGGAAGATTTACAATTAGTGCTGAAGGAACTTGGCCGCGAATTACCTAAGCGTGGCGGGTAAAGCGCTGGCGAAGTGTCTGACTTGTGGGTTCTCACGGGTTCCGGTCGCTCCAATCCGTCCGTCTGTGGAACGTCCGCCTCCACCGACCCGTCAGTAGACAGCTTCCGTCGGGGCTTACGGTAACTCAACCCACATGGCACCATTTGATCCTGAACCTCCCGAAGACCGCCTGACGCAAGAGGCGGAAGAAATGATGCGCCAGCGGCGCTTCCAAGACGCGGTCACGCGTTATCAAGATTTGCGTCGGCAATCGCCCACCGATTTGTGGACCAGTCTAGGTTACGTCAGCGCATTGGAATGTGCGGGTGAAGTGGTGGAGGCCGAACGAGCGTTGGAAGAAGCGACGGCTGGCCATCGGCGATCGGCGCCGCTCCATCGTTTCCGTCGGTGGTTTTTTGTACGGCGTGAAGATCTGCGCAGCGCGGCGATGAGCCAAGAAGCGCTGTCACTGAATATTTTAGAAGAAGGCCCGGAAGACCAGTTGGCAGACATGTACTTCAACCAAGGCCGCTATCACGAGGCGCGTGGTGAATTAGAGCGTATTTTGCGCGATGGTTTGCTTGATGGTGAAGAACCCGCTGAAATGAAAGCCAGCATCGTTGCACGAGTTGGTGCATGCCTGCGTCAAGGCGGAGAATTTGAACCGGCGCGCGAGCGTTTGGTCGAAGCCTTGGTGTTAGAGCCCGGCAATCACTGGACCCTTTCAGAACTGGCAGAATGCGAACGCGCGCTGGGCAACGTGGCGCAAGCGCGGCGGCGTTATCGCGAAGCGTTGGAAGCGAAAGACGACGATCAGTGGACGCGTGGACATTTGGCGCAGCTTGAATGCGAGGACGGTAATTTTTCTGAAGCGACTAAACTCTACGAACAAATTTTGGCGGTAGAGCCCAAGGCCACCTGGGCGAAGGTCGAGCTCGCGCAGGTGATGACGGAAGATCATCCCGAACGCGCCGCGCAATTACTGGCCAGCGCACTGGAAGACGATCCGGAATATCCATGGGCTCATGCTCAGTTTGGTAATCTGGCTCGTCGCGCTGGTCGGTTTGATGAAGCGCGTACGCATTATCAGCGTGCTGCTGCGGCAGCACCAAGCGCCACCTGGATTTTGCACGAACAAGCGGACGTCTGCCGTCAGCTGGGGCGCATGCAAGAAGCCTACACGCACTTAGAACACGCTCGCGGACTCAATCCCTATGATGCGGTGACGTTTGGTTATTTCGCCGATTTATTACGCCATGAAGGCAAGCCTAAAGAGGCGATGGCCAATCTTGAAAAGGCCGTGCAACTTGATCCGGAGTACACCTGGGCTTGGCGTGAACAGGCCGAGCTGAAAGCGTTAGCCGGTCGTCATGACGAAGCGGATGCGGCTTACCGCCAAGCCTGTGAACTGGAACCAGGCGAAGCGATTAATGATGGATTAAAGGCGTTTTTACTGCGTTGTCAGGGTCGGCGTGAGGCGGCGATTCCGTATCTTGAACGAGCGGTTGAAGAACAAAAAGATTACTTGTGGGCCTGGCGCGAGCGCATTGACCACGCGTTTGCTGCTGGACGTTTTGATCAAGCTGAGGTCGTTGCACGACAGGCGTTGGTCGCGTTGCCGGACACGCCGCCATTGTTGGCATTGTTGGCAGAATCATTGCGTAAACAGGGTCAGCGAAAAGTGGCCGCCGAAGTGGTCGCCAAGGCGCTGGCCATCACCAGCGATGCGCCGCAGCTGTGGGCGATTCAGGCCGAGATCGCTGCCGAAGACGGCGAACTGGCGGCTGCGCTCGCTTCTGCGCGCCGTGCGGTGGAACTGGATCGCGGAGCTGAATATCAAGCGCTGCTCGCTCACTTATTGATTGCTAACGGCGACGATGCAGCGGCAGATGCGATCGTTTCGGCTTTGCTCGCCTTGCCGCTGCCAGCGTTGGCAGCCTTTGAATTAGCCGCGACGTTGGCCGAGCGCCGTAACCAGCGCGATTTTGCCATTGGTCACTGCACGCGAGCCTTGGAAGGGCCATATCCCAACGAACCACGCCTGCTGGTGCGGCGTGCTCGTCTGCAATTGACGGGGATGGAAATCGCGGCTCATACGCAAGAAGTCGCCGCCATCGTTGCGCCGTTGCCTGCCTTGCTGGAGCGGGCTGTGGGCGTGCCGTGGCGTGAGCTTGCTCACGTCTTCGTCAGTGCGCGTTTACCGGTGTTAGCACGGCGTGCGGCGCATCAGCACTTGCAAGCCGTCGGCCCAGGCGACCAAGGCCGCGCCTGGCTAGCGTTAGCAGAAATGGAGCTGTCGCTCGGCCATGCGCTGGAATCACAGCAAGCGCTGGACCAGTCGTTGCGCTATGACGCCAACGCTTTTCCTGCGCTCATTCTGGGCGCGGTATTGGCCGAGCAGCGCGGCGATATTGCGCAAGCCACCGCGCAGTTAGAGAAAATTGATCAGCTGATTTTTACCGCCGATCCGAACGCCGAAGCCAATAGCAGCGAAGCGTTGCTGCATCGTCAGTTGGCGGTGCTCTACGAACGCGCCGAGCGCTTTGACGATGCCGAAGCCATGTGGTCGCGCATTATTGTCGATCATCCAACGTATATTCTGCATCAGGCCGAACGCTGCGGTTTTCTGCTGCGCCGTGGTCGTGGTGCAGAAGCGCAAGCGGCAGCGAAAGAACTGCTACCGGCGTTGTTGGAACGCCATGCCAGCGCGACAGAAACGCAGCGCTTGCTGAAAGATCTTGCCATTCATGCCGCCAGTACCGATGGCGGACGCGCTGGTATTGCCGTTTTGATCGCGGCGGATGGCTCGTTAGCGATTCCGAATCGTTTGCTGTTAGCGCAACTCGCAGCGTTGATTGATGAGCCCGAGATCGCGCTTCGTCAGCTCGATTTCGTTGAGCAAAGCGATCCTGCCAATCGTGCCGCGCGTGTTCAGCGCGTGCGCATTCACGCGCAAAAACGGGCATATGATCGTGCGTTGGTGCTGGCGGAAACGCTGTGGAGCGAAACAGAGAACGATCCAGAGATTGCGACGCTCTATGCCGAATGCTTAGCCGTGCGTGGGCGCAGCGGCGAGGCGTTGGAACTGCTCGATCGCGCACTGGCCAGCGCTCAGCCAAGCGCCGACCATGGATTAGTCGCGGCCTTGCTCGCGCTTGATGTGCACGGCGAAGCGGCGTGTTTGGCGCGTCTTGGACGCATCAATGTGCCAGTGGTTCGCTCAGCAGCGGCGCGCGTCTTGATTGCCGCGTGGCCAAATGGTTGGGCTAACCCTGATCCCGCTCAACCAGCCATGCGTGACGACTTGCAAGCGCTACCGCCATTTCCGCGTTTGGCCCGTCGTTTAGCTGGCGCGTTGGGTCGCGCCGGGCGGCACGATTTGGCGGCAGCGCTGCTGCTTTTGGTAGCCAACGCAACCACCGTGGAAAGCCCGGTCGGCGAGAGTCGGCAACTACAAGCCGCCGCAGTGCCGCATTTAATCCGCGCGAATCAGCGTTCACAGGCCTGGACAGCCGCTCTGACAAGTCGCTCAGTGATCGCGCTGTTGCGCTGCTGCTTGCCGTGATCAGCACCACAATCAGCGCCGCGCAATTCGCCCTCTTGAGCAGCGGCCGTCGGACCCTCTCATAGCCGCCCATGGCCTTGCTTGCGTTGACGCGCCTGACTGTTGCTGATTCGATTCGTCAACCCGTGACGTGGTTGGCGACGGCGTTGTCGTTGGTCTTGTTGGTGATCAGTTATTTTTTCGGCATGTTCAATTTCGAAACGCAAGATCGCCTGCGCATGGTGTGCACTGCGGGCGTTGCTGTGGCGATGCTGAATGCGCTGTTTTTAGGCGTCGTTGGTGCATCCCAAAGCGTGCATGATGAATTGGCCAGTCGCACCGCGTTGACCTTATTTGCCAAGCCGCTGTCACGCGGGCATTTTCTGCTTGGCAAAGCTTTAGGCGTTTGGCTCATCATCGTTGCGACGACCCTGGTCATCGCTGGTCTGCACCTGGGAATTTTGGCGTATGCCCAGTTCACCGGCTTCGAGGACGACCACGCTCGCCGCGACTTTGTTGGCCATGAAGATCTGTGGGTACCCTGGAGAGAGGTAATTCTGGCCCATGTTTTGGGCCTCGCTCACGGCGCGATGCTAGCCTGTTTGGCTACCGTGTTGGCGCTGCGACTTCCGTTAATTGCGAATATTTTAGCGTGTTTTGCTGCCTTCGTGGCCAGTCACGTGGCGGCGGGGATGGGCGTCATGGGTGCCGTTGCTCTGCCGGCCCTCGCGCTCTTCCAGGTCGATGACAGCATCCAATTGCCGGGCCATCCCTTGTCTCTAGGGTACCTTGGTCTGACTCTCCTTTACTCTGTGATGTATTGTGCAGGCTGCTTAGCTATTGGCTTGGCGTTGTTCAAACGTCAGGACATAGCTTAATCGTTCGGTTCACCTCCAAGGCGACTCCTCGTGCGTTACGCATTTCTCGGTGATATTCATGGCAATACCGAAGCTTTGGGGGTGGTTCTCGCCTCCATCAAAGCGGAGAATATTGATAAGATCGTCTGCCTCGGTGACATCGTCGGCTACGGCGCAGAGCCGTCGAAATGTCTGGAGTCGATCCGCGCATTAAACTGCGACGTCATCGCCGGCAATCATGATTGGGCAGCGGTCGGCAAAGTGTCGATCGATAGTTTTAATGCCTACGCCAAGGCCGCCGCGATCTGGACCCGCGAACAACTCTCCGATGAACAGAAGCAGTGGATCCTCAATTTGCCGCTGACGTTGACTTATCCCGACTGCGCCGTGGCGCACGGCACTTTTCATCAGCCGGAAGCTTTTAATTATATTCAAACGGTGTTCGACGCGCAGCAAAGCTTTGAGTCGCTCAAGCGCATGGGCGCCAAGCTCGGCTTTCTTGGCCACAGCCACGTGCCAGTCGGCTTTTTCGATACTGATCCCATTACGTACACCCTCGATAGCGAAATTCCCATCGACGATGACATGTCCATCATGGTCAACGCTGGCAGCGTCGGCCAACCACGTGACGAAAACAACAAAGCCAGTTACGCCTTGTTCGACAGCGTAGCAAAAACCGTGCAGATTCGCCGCCTGGAATACGACATCGACGCCGCAGCAAACAAGATTCGCGAAGTTGGCCTGCCCGAAATTCTCGCAGCGCGGTTGTACCAAGGTAAGTAATCGGGAATGACCGCGAATGATCAGAAACGCAGCGATCGAACACAGAGCACCAGAGCACCAGAGTAAAAGACAAGACGTTACGTCGAAATATCAGAACACCTTTTGGGTGATCGTTCAAAAAAGGTTAACTCTTTCTCCGCTCTGGTTCTCTGGTGCTCTGTGTTCTCTCTATCGTGGTTTTTAGGATGATCAGAACGCGGTGTGCGAGGTACGCTTTCTCCCATGAAAATTAAATTCTGCGGCTTCACCCGTAACGACGATGTGCGCGCAGCGGTCAACCTTGGCGTTGACGCCATCGGTTTGAATCTTGCTCGCGGCCCGCGTAAAATCACCGTCGAGCGCGCCGCAGAATTAGTTCGTTTAATTCCGCCGTTCATCACCGCCGTCGCGCTGTTCGTTGATGAAGATGAAATCGGCATTCTCAACGTCATGCGCCTGACGCGCTGCTCCGTCGTGCAATTACACGGCAACGAATCCCCCGAATTGGCCGAACGCCTGTCCGCACGTTTCCCCGTGATCAAAGCATTCGCCGTCAAAGACGCCGGCGCCCTCTGTGAACTGCGCGGATATCCTGCGGACGCCTACCTGTTGGATGCCGCAGTTCCCGGAGTTTCCGGCGGAACCGGAATGACCTGGGATCACCATTTACTCGCCGGAGTGACCTTCGACCGCCCCGTGATTCTCGCCGGTGGATTGAATCCTCTGACCGTTGCCTCGGCGATAG
>JANMYZ010000349.1:0-9474 GCA_031382605.1 Planctomycetota bacterium
AACGCATCGCTGGAGAGCGTTTCGGCTTCAGCTTCGTAGGACGGATGAATGCGGTGACGCAGAACATCTGGCGCAATGCTTTTCACATCCTGCGGCGTGACGAAACCACGACCGTCGAGGAAGGCTTGCGCACGTGCGGCCATCGCCAAACCGATGGTTGCGCGCGGACTTGCTGGGACATCAATCATTCCCACGAGCGATTGAATGCCGGCGCCTTTGGGGTCACGGGTCGCGCGCACCAGCGCAACGCAATAATCTTTGATGCGATCATCCATGTGGACGCCGTCCAACATGCGCTGGGCATGCGCCAGCGCTTCGGTGGTCAATACGCTGTGGACTTGCGCACCACCACGGGCAAGCGCGCGATCGAGAATGATGCGCTCTTCAGCGACAGCGGGATAGTCGACTTTGATCTTCATCAAAAAGCGGTCGGTCTGCGCTTCAGGTAGCGGATAGGTGCCTTCTTGTTCCAACGGATTCTGGGTCGCCAAAACTAAGAATGGTTTCGGTAGTGGAAAGGTTTCGTCGCCAATCGTCACTTGTCGTTCTTGCATCGCCTCCAACAGCGCTGACTGAACTTTCGCTGGCGCGCGGTTGATTTCATCGGCCAAAACAATTTGAGCAAAGATCGGCCCCAGGCGAGTCGTGAACTGGCCACCGGTATAAATGCGCGTGCCGATGATATCGGCAGGAAGCAAGTCTGGCGTGAACTGCACACGGCTGAACTTTGCCGCCATCGCCTGCGCCAAAGTTTTCACCACCGTAGTCTTGGCCAAACCCGGCACGCCTTCCAATAACAAATGCGCATCACAGAGCAGGCCAATCAGCAACCGTCGCACCAGATCCCGTTGGCCAACCAAAACCTTGCCGATCTCGGCCTCCACCAGGCGCAAAGGCTGGGCGGCATCGGCGAAAGCAGCAGCTGGGGCATTCATAGACATGGACTCCTAGGATCGGTGAAGACGAAAGACCCTAGCTAGCCTTTCAACGTTCGCCAAGGCCTCGATCCGCCGGTTAAACGGCCCTTGCTTGGGACGGTCCGACCTCCTTTGACCGACGGCGATGCCCGGCGGGAAAGGAGTTTTCACATGATAGATTTTAAATCAGCGCAGAGATCGCCGGGCGAGCAACAGCAATGCGCTCATCGTTATCAGTGCGGCTAATCCTGAGCCCAGACCGCAAGCGCCGTTCCCGCTGGCGGCAGATGGCCCGCTGCTAGCGCCGCCGGTCGGAGCATAGGTTACTTGATTGTCACTGCTGCTAGCAGCGAAGGTTGGTTGACCGCCAGCCTGCGCGGTGGCTGCCCCAGCGGCAATGGTGGCGACGACCGTGCCGGCACCAGTCAGGCCACCGACGAGCACGAGGAACTCGTCGCCGTTGGTGCCGACGCTACTGACGCTGGCGCTCAGCGTGCCGGTCGCGGTACCAGACAGCACCACGTCACTGGCGGTGAAACCATTCACCGGATTGCTGAAACGTACGCGAAATAACACCGCGTTGACGGAGGTGGGATCGGGTTGCCCCGCATCCTGATTCATCGTCGCGCTTGGACTGCCGACTCCAGGAGGAGTAAACGTGACGGTGTTGTCTGTGCTGGTGCTGGCAGCAGAGGGATGATCATTCGCCAACGCCGCATTTGCTGGAATCGATGCCACCACCGTGCCATCGCCAACCATGCCGTTGACAGTGACCGTGTAGGTTTGACCGCTTCCCGTGACGCTCGCGCTGAGAATTCCCGTGGCGGTCGATCCCGTAAAACTTACATCCGCGCCAGTGAAATTGGTCACTGCTGCGCTGAATTGCGCGGTGAACGAAATCGCGCCACTGATCACCGGATCACTTTGCCCCACCGCTTGATTGATCGTCACCAGTGGGCCTATCGGATCATAGGTTCGCGTCAGCGCGGCGGCGTTGCTGGCGAAGCCACTGGCATTGGCGGCTGCGGAGGCGATTTCGACTCGTACGGTGCCTCCTCGCCGAGCCGTGACCGAACCGCTGTACGTGGTGCCGCTGCCACTCAAACCGCTGAACGTTCCGTTACTCACGACCACATCGGTGGCGGTGAAATCGCTAACGGGAGACGAAAAAGTGAACACCACCGGAAAGATTTTGGCCCGCGTCGGGTTGGCGGTGGTTGAGGTGATGGTCGATATCAGCGAACTCGGCGTCAGGACCATTGGCACTTCGGGAAATTGACCGACGGAAAGTGCTCGTATCTGGGTGGCGTCTTGGAAGCCCGCTGCACGGGCAAAAATGGTGCCGGTGGTGTTGTTGGAAATGGTTAGACGGTAGACCCCGGTGGTGACTTCGGTGAAGGGCAGTCCACTGTCGGCAGTCGAACCATAGGTCACCGTCGCACGAGTCAGACGATTACCGGCGGCGTCGCTCAGCGTGACAAATACTCCGCCGATGGTCAGACTGAGATCGGAATTGTTGACCATGGTCAGGTGGACGAAACCAAACTGGCGGTTCGGCGTGCTCGGCGGCGTCAGAGCATAAGTAAAGAAGTCGCTGGTGTCCCCAGACAAGCCATTGACCCCGACCCGTACGCGACCGTTGGTGCTGGTGGTGACAGCGGTGTCCTGCGTGCTGATGACAGCGCCGTTCGCGGTGCCGACAACTTGCATCAGCTTCGTATTGCTGTTTCGCGGCGTCAGCACGACCCAGGCATTTGCACCCAGATCGAAAGTGATGGTTTCGCTCGGCGGATCCGACGTCGCGGTATAGTTCAAGCGTTCAATGCGGGTGGGCAGCGTGTAGTTTGCCGGTGGCGACCAAGTCACCACGTGGTCGCTGCTGGTGGAGGTACGGCTGGGGCCCGACGCACCCGTCGCAGCGTCAGCGCGCACCGTAGCAATCACCGTTCCCGGACCGGACATCCCTGAAACCTCGACCACATAATCCGCGCCACTGCCGCTCACGGTGGCGAACATCGGTGCACCGGCAGTTCCGCTCAGTTCCACATCAGCGCTGGAAAAACCAGTAACGGTTTCGCTGAAGCGCACCGCAAAACGTACCGGGTAGCTCGTCGCGGGATCAGCCTGGGCGACATCTTGTTCGATAGCGACGGTGGGACCGACAGCGTCGTAGGTGATCGACAAAATGTTGGAGGCAGCGTTGGCGATATTGGCGCCATCACGCGCTACTGCGGCGGCCACGGAAAGCTGGACGGCGCCCGCCGCTGTGGGAATCACCTGCGCAAGATAATCACCTGGCCCTCCGTCGAGGCTGCTGATCGTGCCGTTAGTGATGGTGATATCGCCGATGGTAAAGTCACCAAAGGTGGCGTTCACCGGTTTGAAGAAAAAGATTCGAAAAGGGATGGGATTGGCGCCGGTTGGATTGCTGGTGTCGGTGCTGATATTTACCGCACCCGGAGTTGGATTCACCATCGTGCGCACGGTCGAGTCGAACACTCCAGCGGTCAGAGTGGTGGTGAAGCTGATGGCGTTATATCCACCCAGTGTGGCATTGAAGGTACGCGACTGGGTGGTGGTGGTTTGGGCGCGGTATTGGCCGTGACCGACTTCGATGAGCGTGGTGTTGGGGCTGGTCATGGTGACGTTGGCGTTGGTGAGCTTGGTCCCGGTAGCCGCATCCGTCAGCAGCACATCAAGCGCACCGGGATTTCCAGCAATGGCATTGCTATTGAGGCGAATCGAACACAGCCCATAGCGCCGTTCGGTAGTGCTTGGTGGCGAATCGGCGAAGATAAAACTGGTCACGGTGTCGATGTTGTCGTACAGCGCGAAAGTCACCCGGCCTTGGGGATCCTGGACCTGAGTGGACACACCCATCGGGGTGCCGTCGAACACCGAGTAGAGAATTCCATTTCCTGGCAAGCTCTCGACCCAAGCGTTGGCCCCACCTGGAAGGACGATGGTCAGAAACGAGCCCGATCCTGAGACGCTGAAAGGCGTATAGTCCAGCGACTCGTTCACCGGAAAAATAGTGAGATCTTCTTGAGCGTGGGCCATGCCGCTGGCAAACGTCAGCAGCACCAAAAGCAAGGTACGCGTCATGATGAGCTTCCTCAGAAGTGGTAGGTGAAGCCAGCGCGTACGGTCACGCCCAGCACCTCAGCAGTGGCATCAAACGGCGCGTCGATACCAGCGCCGACATTATGGCCGTAACGCAATTGCACGGCGGCATCATAAAGAATAGTGCGTTGAAAAACGCTCAGTCCGGCGGTCGCGCCCCAATAGCGATCGACTTGAGCATTGACCAATTCCGCATGCGCGTTGTCCGGTGCTGCCGTGACCCCCGGCAGACCTTCGTACAGCAGGCCACAGCGCGGCACTAAAACCACGCGCGGCAAGAGCAGCACATGTTCATAGCCAATGCGCAGGGCATAGCCGTCGTCGAAAGCGGATGGCGGAACAAACGGACTGATCGGACTGGTGGAGCTGGTGCCATCATCAATGGTGAATTCACGCCAACGCGTCCACGTCAGATCGACGGTGATCGTTTGGCTGTCGTTTGGTCGCCACGCGGTCGCCACGGTTGCGCTGGTGGGATAGGTGTAGGTCGCGCCACGCGTGGTGTCCGAGGACTGCTGGGTCGTGATCGTGCCGGTACCGGCATCACGAAAAATGCGTTCATCTTTTTTATGGATCGACAGATCAAGGTCGTAACGCGGCTTGAGGGTCGCCGCGATCGTCCATTGCGGCGCGACGTGCCAGAGCGCACCGAGCACCACGCTCAGGCCGCGCTCAACCGTGATGCGCTGATTTTGGCTGGCGACAAAAGTCTCGTCGCTAATCAGCGTCGGCTGCGCGCCCACGTTGAAGGTGGTCAGCGTGCCGCTGCTGATGGCATGGCGATCATTGTGGCTGTAACCCGTCAGGTTGTCATTCCACACCAACAACGTGCCGCCGAGCGACAGCGTCGGAGTCAGATCTGCGGCGTAGCTCATGCTCCACGCAGACCACGCGCCCTCGTTATTGACCTGATTGTTGGAGACGCCCTGAGTGGCAGTCGTTTGGCCCTGCGATTGCAGTACCTGGGTGCTGTCCGCCTGGCGGGTGAAATCGAACTGCCGTTGCC
Organism: Planctomycetota bacterium; assembly: GCA_031382605.1. Classification (GTDB taxonomy): domain Bacteria; phylum Planctomycetota; class UBA11346; order UBA11346; family UBA11346; genus BOG-1363. The sequence goes on from JANMYZ010000349.1 coordinate 5,047, forward strand.
ACGCGATGCCAACGGTTTGCTGGGTGCCAAGCACGAAAAACGGCCACACCACGCTGACGTGATCAAGTGCGAGAGCGCTTTGATGGTCAGCGCTACCGCCTTCGGGGGTCGTCGAACGTGAGTACCAACCACCGTTGATCGACAGCTCTGGTCGTTCGAGTTGAGCCATGCCCGCTGGATTCCAGGTGTTGGCGGTGGCGTCATCGGCGACCGCCGTGAAAGCGCCGCCCATGCCCAGCGCGCGCGCACCAGCACCGATGGGAATGGGACTGCCGTCGAAGGGAACAATGGTGACGTCGGCGGCAGAGGCGTTGCCCAGCATGGTCAGGAAGGTCACGAGCGTCAGCAGGGTGGGGACCGGCGTCGGCAATGAAACGAAGATAGGACGGCTCATTCGCTCACCAGCGTCGCGCCGTTGGTGGCGCGTCCATCAATGGTTTTCACACGGGATTGTTGGGCTTGCACCTGATCGACCTCCAGCGTCCCCACGACGCGTTTTTCACCCGGCAACAACACCTGACCGGTGGCCGCATCGACGACGTCAGCTTCGTGGGTGAGCGCGAAGAAGCGCAAATGTCCGACGATGCCAGCGTGCTCACCGCGATCGATGATGGCGAGGCCGCGCTCGTCGGCGCTCAGCGTGCCTTGCAGCACCGGAAACTCTTGTCGCAGGCGGCCAGCCACCAGCGCAAAAAAAGCCTGTTCTTGCGCCGGTGCAACCGCGCGGCTGTAGGCATCAGCACTTGCCACCACCTGACCGCTGTCCACTTGTACGAGGCGGACAAAACACTCCACGTCCGCGCGGCCGCGCCGCAGCGTGCCGGTAAGAACATATCGTGATGAGAGGCGTTGCCCGGCTTGCGCAGCCGTGATGCGATCAACGTAACCGGCGTCGACCAAGGTTAATTCTTGCGCAAGCAAAGCGTCAGCCTGCGCATCGATCAGACGAAAGCGCCCATCGCGACTGACGCTGCTCAGCAGTTCCGGATCGTCACCAGCTTTGATGCCGCCGCCGTCGCTCGGCGTTTGCAAGGGCAGCACGACGGCCGTGGCGCGCAGTGCGCGATCTTGCTCTGGCGTTGGCGCGACGGTCAGCGTGCGTGTTTGGGTGATCTGACTATCGATCAGATGCAGCACAAAGCGCAGCGTGTGTTTGCCAGTTTCGAGCGGGATGGCGATGGTGCCGCCGACTTGCACACCGTTAAGTTTTTCGTTGAGCAAGTCTTTGCCATCAACACTGACGACCAACGCCGTCACCCCAGCGCTGGCAGTGGCGGAGTAGCGAAACCACGCCCGGCTGCCGGTGACCAGCGCACCTTCCTGCGGTCCGTCAAGTTCAAGCGTGGGTGCGGGTGGTGGTGGTTGCGGGGTCGCCAGAATCACCGGTTCGTCGCTGAGTCCGTTCGTGGCCAGACGTTCGCCGAGTGTCATCACGACGCTGAACGCACCATCGGCGGCGATCGTCATCAGGCGTTTTTCGCCGGTGCTATTCACTAGCCATAACGGTTTTTCGCCTGCCGCCAGGAAACGTCCGACTACCGTGATGGTGTTGTTGGCGCCCGCTTGCACGGCCTCAATGACCACGCGCGCTGGCGTCAGGTCGGCTGGCAGAACGAGAGCCGGGTTTACTTGCGCGGCGTTTACTTGCGCAGCGTTTGCCTGTGCTGCAACGCCGCGCAGCGTGGCGATACGCGCGAGCAGGAAGTCAGCTTTGGCACTGGGTTCTTGCGACAAGCTCAGGCGTAATTCGCGTTCGGCTTCGTCCAAGCGGTTCTGTTCGATCAACACAGCACCAAGTTCACGGTGCAAGAAACACTGGACAAAATGCATGCCGTAGGTGCGCGCCCGGCGGTTGTCGGTTAGGCGCAGAGCCAAGGCTTCGCGGAAATCCGCTTCGGCCTCGGCCCACAATCCACCCAGCGACCAGCTCACACCGCGCTCGTAATATTGCCACCAACGCCCACGAAACGGCACGGTGGTGGTGCCGTAAGTTTGGCCGTCGACGACTTGTGCGGTGGGTCCTCGTGCGCCACCGCAGCCGCTGACCAAAACACCAACCAACGGAATGCTCAGCGCGAGCAAACCCAAGCAAAAACGATTCATGGCGCGATCCTGGTGACGAGGGCGGGCAAAGTTGCTGGTGGCGTGCCGGCCACGGTGACCGTGGCGGACGTGGCGCTGACGCGCGTGGTCGTTGCGACAGCGACGGTTAAACCAGGCGCTGATAGATCACCGGCCAAGACTCTAAAACGATCGCCGACGCTGAGCCCATGATGACGACCGAGGCTGATCGTCCAGGTGTCGTCGACCTCGCGACGCAAACGTCCCTGCGCCGGCAGCATACCGAGGGCCGCGTTGACCAATGTCATCGCGGTATCGCCGCCGTTCGCCGGATCGACGACTTGGCTGCCTACCAATTCGCCAGTTTCGATCAGCACCGCGCGCAGAGCGAGTTGGTCAGCGACCCGCTGCGCCAGCAGCGCGACATGACCGCCAACCAGCTTGCCAGCACGCACCGCACTGGCGACATTCACCTGACCGTTTTGCATCAGCGTGATTTCCTTGAGCACGGCTTGGTCAAGCTCGGCGCGCTCCACTAATAATATTTTCGCATTGATTAGTGCGCTTTCGATGGTCGCCGCGTCAAGCGATTGCGGGTCGCTTGATAACACGAAAACCGCGCGGGTCGGGGTTTGCCACGGATCAGTCACCACCACGGGCAGGGCTGGGGGAGTCGCGCTCGGCGAATGTACGGGTGCGTTGGTCGTGGCAGTAGGCGGCACTTGAGCGGCTGGTGTCGTTGCTGGTGTCGCGAGAGCAGCGCTCTCATCGGCAAGCGGTTTCGCCGTGTTGGACGCTGAGGCAGCGCTGTTCAGCACGTTTTGACCGACCACGACACCGATCACTAATACGATGGCCGCGATCAGGAGCATGAACATCGGCTGACGGGAAACAGTCGCTGTCGATGGTGGCGTATTCACGGCGAGTGTCGTTATGAGGGCGCGCAATGCGCTTGCCGCTGCATGACCATCGGCGGGACGTTTCCCAGGATCCTTGTCGAGCATTCGAGTGACGAGTGCGACGACGTTCAGCGGGACGTCGCGTGTTAGCGTGCTCACATCCGGCACTGGTTGGTTCGCGTGCGCCAATAACATGGCGTGACTGGACTCAGCTTGGAATGGCAGGCGCCCGCACAACAAATGGAACAGCGTCACGCCCAACGCATAGACGTCCGCCGGTGGACCGGCGCGGCGCGTATCGAGCGCTTGCTCTGGCGCCATGTACGCAGGGGTGCCCATGATTACGCCGGTATGGGTTAACTCGACGTCGCTACAGTGTTGACGTTTGGCCATTCCCAGGTCGGCAACTTTTAATTTTCCATCACTGGTCAGCAGAAAATTCGCTGGCTTCACATCACGGTGTACGATCCCTGCGCGGTGCGCAGCGCCAAGGCCTTCAGCGGCCTGGATCATCAGCTCGACGGCGTGTCGCCATGGCAAGCGGCCAGCGCGTTTAATTAACTGCGAGACATCGCCACCGGTCACGAGTTCCATCACCAAGAACAGGCGACCGTGCTCGCTACCGGCATTCATCACCTGAATCACGTGCGGATGGGTAATGCGGGCGGCGGCGCGAACCTCTTGTAAAAAGCGGTCAGCGTCGCTACCTGCGGTTTGCATCATGAGTTTCACCGCGACATCGACATCCATGGTGTGATGGCGGCCAAGGTAGACCTCGCCCATCGCTCCTTTTCCGAGTATGCGCACCAAGTGCACGCCGCCAATTTCACTCGGAGTACCTGGAGGCAGAACGCTTTCTGGGGCACTGCCAGCAATAACGGTGGGCGCTGTGCCAGGCGCTGAAGAGGGGCTGTGATCGGCGAACTGAGTGGTGGCTGCCGATCTTGGTCCAGCGCTCTGCGGCATGGTCTTGGCGGTGGCCGCAGCCAGCTGGTCGCTAGCAGGTTTGGTTGGTCTAGTTGGTGAACCAGAATCTTCAGTCAGCAATGGATGTTGGTCGTTCACGCGTGCGCTCCGCGAAACAGGTACTGCGAGGCTGCGGGACACTAGTACGGCACGCGCCTTGGACTACTTGTTTTCCTGACGACGGCGCAGCACGCATCAAACAGACGCTGGCAGAGCGTCTGTTTGAGTGGCACTTTTGCAGTTTTTGGTTAGTAAAAATTGAGGCGTGCCGTTGACGTGGCACCAAGGTCTCACGGAACAGGTACGTATATTTTTTTGGTTAGATCCTGACGTTATGGGCGGTTAGGAGATGTTCAGCGGCAACCAACTTTGCTCAGCCCTTCTGTGCGAGCATTGCCTTACGTTCGACTTGTCGTTCGCGCGCGGCTTGAGCGGCCAGTTCCCCAGGCGCTTGTCCTGCGCCAGCCGCTGCTCTAACGGCTTGCACTTCCGTGACTTTTTC
>JANMYZ010000368.1:0-2983 GCA_031382605.1 Planctomycetota bacterium
GTCGACCTCGCCGCGCATCAAGGCGCGAGCGGCTTCGCGCTCGCCGCCAATGTGATCACCATGTTTGCCAGAGAGCACATCGAATCGCCGTACCTGCGCATCATGCCCAGCAACGATCCCATGACGACGCAGATGATTGAGCGGCAACAACCTTGCTTGCGGCGAATCGATAGCACCGCTGGCAATGGTCTTTCCCCGCAGATCTGCAATGGAATGAATTGAACTGTCGGATCGCACTAAAATTAATGAGGTCAAATCTTGATCCGAGTCGCGCATCGCCAGGGCGTGCGTGACGAGTCCTGCCGCTTCAGCCATTCGCCGGGTTCTTACCCAAGCCAGAGGTGAATTCCACGCCACGGCGACATGGCCGGCCATCAGCGCTTCGACCTGACGTTCATAATTCGTGTAGAGCACCACATCGAACGGCAAACCTTGGCGTTGAAAATACGTTTTAAATCCTTCCCAGATGGAAACGACTTTGGGATCGTAGGCGACGGCGCCAAGCAAGAGAACGGTTGCTGAAGACATGATGTGCTCCGTCTAAACGTGGAAGCTGCGGCTAAAACTGACCGTCGCTTTCGCGAGTGCCAACGGTCGCGAAAGACATTAGAACAAAGGCAGCCCACACACCGCCTTGCCAATAAAGTCGGCTAGCACATCTGACGTCGGGGCCATAACGGCAGCCGCGCGGGCATCACGGAACAGCCGCTCAATGCCAACTTCGCGACGGAATGCCGCGCCGCCACACACGCGCATGCCAAGATCGGTGACCTCCAACGCGGCGTCCGAGGCGGCCCACTTCACTTCAAGGACGCGCAGCATTTTGTCCGGGCGATCAGCCGCTATCGCCGACATCGTATCGAGCCACAAACCACGGGCCATGTCCGTACGCAAACGCATGGTGGCGATTTTCGCGCGCGGCACGCTTTGCTCAGCAAGAAATTGATTGAGATGTTCGAAACGTGCTGCGCTGACGTGCTTGGCAGTCGCCTGGACTGCGGCATCCATCAGGCCGATCGACATCGCTGCATTCATCAACTGAAACCACGGCAGCACCGTGCCCATCATCAGATCAAAGCCGCCGCCATCGACACCGAGCATGGCGCTGGCAGGGACCATGACGCCCGTCGCGGAAATCGGCGATGAGTTATTACCGCGTAATCCGAGTCCGTCGAAAGGTGTGGTAATCGTCAGGCCAGACGCCGTTTTTGGCACCAACCACAAGCTGCTAACGCCGGCGGCAGACAGCGGCTTGCTTGACCACACGTACGAATCAGCTTCCCCAGCCGACGTCACCCACGACTTGAGAGCATCGAGTTTCACCTGTGCTCCAGCGACGGTCGCCGTTGACAGCGGCGCCCAGAAATGAGAGCGCGAGCCGACTTCAGAAAAAGCCAAGGTCGTCAGATGCCGGCCAGCGGCGATGGCGCGGCGCACGTCTTGCGGCCCACACGCTTCGATCACTGCCGTTCCCGAATAATGCATGCACATCACCATCGCGGTTGAACTGCATGCCTTGCCCAACCGTTCGACCACCTGCGCCGCTTCGAATAAACCGAAGCCTGCGCCGCCGACGTCTTTCGCACTAACGAGACCGAGCAAGCCAGCCTTGGCCAGCGCATTGATCGCTTGGCGGGGGAAGAAGCCCTGGTGATCGACGGCAGCGGCAGCGGGTGCGATCTCGGCGGCGATGACCGCATCAAGCTGTGAGAAGTCGAATTGACTAATGGGAATCATAGTTTTCCTGCGCGGTGGAGATGAAAGGGTAAAAGACATGGAAGTGAAATGGACGGAAAAGGAGTGCAAACGACGGCGTGATGGCGATGCGGAAACGGTTATTTTTTTCAAGACAACCGCATGAGCCCAATGCCAAAAAAAGCCCCCAACAACTCCCAGAAAAAAATGGAGGTGTTGGGGGCTTTTCGGGTCAGATTACATCTGACCGCAGAATCGCTTCAGCAAAAATTAAAGAACTTGGCCTATAAGTTTACCGTTTTGGTAATCGTTACAGGGCCAATGCCTTCAAAGAAAGCTTTGAGCGAAACTTCGACCGAACTGCCAACACCAGAAGGAACTCCACCGGAGTATCCATTGGGCTTTCCTCAACAGGGGTGGGTAACCATCCCAGATGGTTTCCCATTGATGAAGACGTTGGCTAAGCCGTCTTTAAGCCGGTAATCGACGTATTCTTCGCCATTGGCGCCACGAACATTGCTAATCGGCGGCCAGCCTATCGTCAACATTTTCGGCATGCCGGCAGCTGACTGCGACACGGTTACGGTAAAATCCCCGGTGAGAGGACCGCCGAAAGCTGCTTTAGCAACTTCGCCAGCGACGACCGTGATAGGCTCACTTTTGCCAGGAATGATTCCAGCAAATGCATTGCCTGTTTTGGCATCCATCAACAAGCCATGAGAAATCCGATATTCACCGGGTAGGGTGACTACCGGATTGCTACCGCAAGCGATGACCGATGCGCCGTCTGGACCAATTAATACAACATGCGAAAGAGCAAGTGGATTTGCGAATTGAACGTCGAGTTTTCCAGAGGCAACGGTGCTCTTTGCATATTCAAAACTACTTCCGTCTTCCTTGATCGAGATGATATTCATAAGCCCGTTGGTAGTCGGAAGCCATTTTCCAAGCGACGCAAAAACCACACCGCTGCCGACGGAAAACGTGTCTTCAGCGGTCGTGTACGAACCGCTCAAATTATTGTCATAGATGAAGACCTTGTCTTTGCCCACATTTCCAACGGCAACTGAACCCGAACGATAATAAGCGGTATAACCCTCTTTCGTGTCGATGATAACCGGGATGCAGATGGCTCCACCTTTTTTTTCCGGACCGACTGGAATGTTGATCATCGTATTGCGAAACCCTGGAAAATCGCGAAAATCTGGAATCTTGATGCGGGGACTATTTTTGTACCCGACATAATTGGTATTGGTGCCGCAATCGCTCGAGAAGGTCAACGTCCCTC
>JANMYZ010000392.1:0-2318 GCA_031382605.1 Planctomycetota bacterium
CGACCAATCGAACCTGCTGTCACAGCTGACCCACGAGCGTCGTCTGTCGGCCCTCGGGCCTGGCGGTCTCAATCGTAAGCGTGCCGGCTTTGAAGTGCGCGACGTGCACACCTCGCACTACGGTCGTATTTGCCCGATCGAAACCCCTGAAGGTGCGAACATCGGTCTGATCGTTTCGCTCGCCATCTACTCGGCGGTGAATGAATATGGCTTCTTGGTCACCCCGTATCGCAAAGTGAGCAAGGGCAAAGTTTCGAACGACATCAGCTACTTGATGGCTGACGAAGAGGCCGAAGCGCGTATCTGCCAGGCCACCATCGAAATGGACGCGAACGGGAAGATTATTCCTGAGATCGTTCAGGTTCGTCACGCCGGTCAGTTTACCGAAGTTCCGACCGAAGAAGCAACGTACTGCGACGTGTCACCGAAGCAGATGATCGGCGTTTCCGCCGCGCTCATTCCCTTCCTTGAACACGACGACGCCAACCGCGCCCTGATGGGCGCGAACATGATGCGTCAGGCCGTGCCGTTGTTGATCAGCGAAGCTCCGCTGATCGCCACTGGCATGGAAATCGAAATTCCAAAATCATCATCCATGGTGGTGGTTGCGGAAGAAGATGGCGTGGTCAGCGCAGTTGATGCGAGCCACGTCACCATCAATGGCCGCAAGTACGAAATGCGGAAGTTCCACGGCCTGAATGAGCGCACCTGTCTCAATCAGACCCCGATCGTCACGCTTGGCGAAAAAGTCACCAAGGGTCAGATCATCGCCGATGGCGGTGGCACGGATCGTGGTCAATTGGCCCTGGGCAAGAATATCCTGGTCGGCTTCATGCCGTACGACGGCTACAACTTTGAAGACGCCATTGTGGTCAACGAACGCTTGTTGGCCGAAGATCGCTTCACCTCGATCCATATCGAAGAATTTAAAGTCGAAATTCGCGAGACCAAGCTCGGCAAAGAAGAATTCACCCGTGAAATTCCTGGTCGTAGCGAAGAATCGCTGCGTAACCTCGATGAACGTGGATTCGTCCGCGTCGGTACCCAGGTCAGGCCTGGCGACGTGCTGATCGGCAAGGTCACGCCTAAGAACAAGAGCGAACTCAGTCCAGAAGAGAAGTTGCTGCATGCGATTTTCGGCCGCGCAGGCGAAGACGTGCGCGACGATTCGATGGTAATGAAGCCTGGTATTCGTGGTGTGGTTACCGCTGTAAAGCGTTTCCAACGCCGTGCCGCCTTGACCGAGAAGGACAAGAAGGAAGAAGCCGCGCGCATCAAGATCATTGAAGATCGCTTTATCAAGCAGATGGCCGCCTTGGCGCGCGAGAAGTTCTCCCAGATTTGGGAAGTTGCTGGCGCCAACGTGGTCAACATTGAAACCGGCGAAGTCGTCGAATTCAGCACCACGATGTCAGATGAGGAAATCCTCAAGCTGCATAAAGAATTGCAGGCGACGGCGCTCAATTTCGTCGGTTCGAAGCGCCGTAAAGCGCGCTCGATCTACGACGAGTTCGATCCACGCATTGATGAAATCAAACACGCTTGTGAAAAGGAAATCGTCAACGCTAAGCGCGGCGACGATCTGCCGACCGGCGTGCTCGAAATGGTCAAGGTGTTTGTTGCGCGTAAGTTGACGCTCAAAGTCGGCGACAAGATGGCCGGCCGTCACGGTAACAAAGGCGTGATTTCGACCATCGTTCCGGAAGAGAACATGCCGTTCTTGGCCGATGGACGGACCATCGACATCTTGCTCAATCCACTCGGCGTGCCTTCACGCATGAACGTCGGACAGGTGCTCGAAACGCATCTTGGTTGGGCGGCGCGCATTCTTGGAGTGCAGTGCTTTACCCCGGTGTTTGATGGCGCTAGCGAAAATCAAATTCGCGAAATGCTCGTCGAAGCCGGCTTGCCGGTTGAAGGCAAAGTGCATCTCTATGACGGTCGCAGCGGCGAACGCATGCATCAGAAGACCACGGTTGGCGTGTTGTACATGCTCAAGCTTCACCACTTGGTTGAAGACAAGATGCACGCTCGCGCAACTGGATCGTACTCACTCATCACGCAGCAGCCGCTTGGCGGTAAGGCGCGCTTCGGCGGCCAGCGCTTCGGTGAAATGGAAGTGTGGGCGCTCGAAGCCTACGGTGCAGCGCACGTGCTTCAGGAAATCCTGACGGTGAAGTCGGACGACGTCGACGGTCGTACGCGCATCTACGAATCGATGGTCAAGGGCGATGGCTCGCTGACCTACGGTACGCCGATGGCATTCGAAGTGCTCATGAATGAAATTCGCGGTCTCGGCCTCGATATTCGCCTGCATC
>JANMYZ010000404.1:0-3404 GCA_031382605.1 Planctomycetota bacterium
CGGTTTCACTTTCTTTATGATAGTTTTCTGCCTGACGAAGGGCTACGTAGTAAGGAAAATTTGGCGCGAGCAACACATCGCTAAAACGCGTACTCGTCTGATAATCCAAATTATCCCGCGCCGCATAAACCCCAGCCAGCCATTGCAGCGGGCCGTTATCCTGATGCGCCAAGCGGACCTCAAGCGATCCGGTAGTGGCGGTGTTCGAGCCGTCCGTTCTGCCTAAATCCAAAGCCGAGCGATCAGAGTCGTAGGCGACTTCTTCTTTTGCTTGGCTTACGCCCACGACGGTGGTGAGCGTGGTCGCTTTGTCCCAATGCCAGTCTGCCTGCAACGCGGTGGTGATGCCGGTGATGGTGTCATCGCTTGGTGCGTTGGTCACCGTTTCGCGCTGTTCGCGGCGAGCAAACGGCACCCACATATCGGTGGAGCCTTCGTAACGCGTGCCGCCGACGGTCAGGCGTAGATCGAGTTCTTCCGATGCTTGATAGAGTATTTTTCCGCGCGCTTGCAGGCGATCCCAGCTGGCGGTTTTATCATCGCCGGTGGTGACATTTTTCAGTGAACCGTCGCTGCGGCTGTATCCACCGGCAAGGCGCAGGCCGAGGCCGTTGGCCAACGGGCCACCGCCAGCTCCCGAAACGCGCAATTCATTATCGGTGCCGTAGAACATCCGGCCTTCCAGTTCAGCTTGCGCACCTGGATCGCGGCTTAGCACGCTGACCACGCCGCCCAGGGCATTTCGTCCGTACAACGTGCCTTGTGGACCGCGCAATAATTCCACTTGCTGCACATCTAAGGGATCATCGAACGCCGCTAAACCGCGTTCGGCATCGACCGGTGCGCCGTCGACGTACAACACCACGGCGGGATGACGACCACGCGTGGGATTTTCTTCGCCACCAAAACGCGGCAGTTCTCCGCTGCCAATACCGCGCACCGACAATTGACCATTCGGTTTATCGGTGAACTGCGTCAGATTCGGACTGAGCTGCCACAACTCCGCCAGCGAATGCGCGCTGCGTTCCTTAATTTTTTCTTCGGTGACGGCCGTTACCGAAGCGGGCAAACGATGTTCGTCGGCGCTCTGCTTGGTCGCCGTTACGGTGATGACTTCATTGGATGTTGGCGTGACGGCGGGTGCGGGCGTGACTTTTGGTGTTGGCTCTGCCGACATCGCCACGGCGACCAACGACATCAATGTAGGAACCAGCAGCAGGCGTTGAGCCGCAACCGAGCGCGAAGAAAGCGACATCAGAAATCTCCAGGGATATCAGGAATGGAACGAACCATGACGATGGCCGTTCGCGGGCAGGGTGTACGACTTATGGAAAAATGCGTTGAAGCAAGACTCGCCGACCGCCTGTGACGGATAGCAAGAGGCACGCTGTGACGCGATGAGATTTCGCGTCGAAGCGGGACGCAGCGCCGTTTCTTTGACTTGTGACTGACTCATCCTGAAGCGCACTCAAAAGTGCGCTTTTTATAGGTAATTTTTCACAAAGTCGTAATAGCCCCGCACGCCGTCGGAGCGATGTCGTTCGACGGAGCGTTTCACTTGGTCGACGCATTTCAGATAGGCGTCGAGGGTCAGGTCTTTGCTGATGCGCTTGACGCCGATGGCCACCACGTGATTGACAATCGCCTGGTGCTTGGGGCCTGCTGTACCATTTTGTGATTTGGCATAGCCATAGTGTTGTTTGGTCGCGATTTTTCCAATATCGAGAGCGAACGCCACCATGGCATCGCTCAGCTCAGGAGCACTCTCGTAAATAGCGACTAATCCATGTTCGATATCGTGAAGAATAGGAAGGTCAGCGTCGTTGGTCATGAGGTGATCCGGGGTTGGGCGCGCACGTTGGTGGACTTCATCATCGCGCAAGTCGGCCTTGTCTGCGCTCCTGTGCGTTCGCCCAGCCTTGTGTTTTATATGATTGACTCCAGTCATATAAAACTCACCCTGCCCGCCCATGCAGGTCAGCCAGCCGATGAAAGCTAGTCGATGAAAGCCAGCCAGTGAAAGTGGCGTATGAAGTCGTGCGCGCTCGGCGTGATCAGCTCGCGCAGTTGCTGACTGAGCACCAGTACTTGCCCTTGGCTGAGGTTTGTTCGCGCCTGAGCATTAGCGAAGCCACCGCGCGGCGCGATCTGACGGCGCTTGAGCGCGAGCATGCCATCACCCGCACCTACGGCGGCGCGGTGGGTGATTACAATCGTCGTTTCGATTCGTTTCGCGAGCGCTTGGCGGAGGCCGCCGAACCGAAGCGTCGCATCGCCGTCGTCGCGATGGAGCTGATGAAACCGCGCACGGTGCTGTATCTGGATGGCGGTACCACGGTGCACGCCGTCGCGGAAGCGTTGGCTGTTGGTGGTCCGCGACCGCTGACCGTGGTGACCAATAATTTAATGGTCGCAGAGCGCTTGAGCGAAGTCGAGGGCATCGAAATGAATGTGCTCGGCGGACAATATCTGCGCCGTCAGGCGGTTATTTTAGGGCCCAAAGCGCAGACCTCGGCAAAATTGTGGCGCTATGATTTAGCTTTTTTCGGCGCTGAGGCGATGACCGCGCGCGGGCTGTGGAATTCTCAGGCCGACGTCGTGGCGGTGCAACGCACGGTGGCCAAAGCGTCCAAATCCACGGTGTTTTTGGTCGATGCCAGCAAACTGGGCGCTTCCGCGCCAGTGTTTCTGTTGCCCTGGAACGACATCGATCGTCTGGTGACCAATGCCAGCGCTGACGTTCTTACCGAAGCCTCTATCATCCTTCCCACTCGAACCCTGGTGACCTGTTAAATGACGACGACACATTATCTTGCTCTCGATTGTGGCGCTGAAAGCGGCCGCGTGATGCTTGGCAGTTTGACGGTCAGTGGGACCGATGGCACCGGCGCCAGTTTGGTGCTGGAAGAACTGCATCGTTTCCCCACCGGCGCCATCCGCATCGCGGGTTCGATGCGCTGGGACGTGCTGCGCATCGCTGATGAATTGCGCCACGGCGTTAAAATCGCTGCCGCACGCGGTTTGCCGATTGCCAGTTTGAGTACGGACACCTGGGGCGTCGACTACGTGCTGACCCGCGCTGGCGAACCCGTGCTGTCGTTGCCGCGTCATTATCGCGATCCACGCAATGTGGCGGCTTATGATAAAACCCGCGCGCAACTTGGTGAAGAGCTGATCTTCAATGAAACCGGCATTCAATTCATGGCGATCAATACGCTCTATCAATTGGTCGCCGCCAAGGACGCCGATGCGGGATTGTTGGCGGCAGCCGAGCGGCTGATCCCGATGGGCGACTGGTTCAATTTCGTGTTCAGCGGTCGGGCCGTCGGCGACGCGTCCATGGCCAGCACCACGCAATTGTACAATCCACGCACGCGTTCGTGGTCGACGACGCTGATCGATAA
>JANMYZ010000462.1:0-2777 GCA_031382605.1 Planctomycetota bacterium
CAGTTTTTCTCGTGCCTGCATCCCAATCAAACCCTGGGCCTTGCTGAAGCCACCATCAAACTCGACGTTGCTGCCTTTGTTCAACGCCGCGATGTTCGCCAGTAATTCGCCGTACGAAGCCGAAGTAAGAGTAACACCGGAAAAACATCTTTCCGCCTGCTTCATCTTTTCGAAATTCAGCAGCGGGAAATTCTTCAAGCCTCGGCAGCCGAACCAAGCAGATGTGAAATCCGTTCCGGCGGCGGTGTTCAATATCGGAAAACTCGTCAAGCCAGAGCAATCATACCACGCGCCGCCGAACAGGGTTCCGGCGGAGGTGTTCAATATCGGGAAGCTCGTCAAGCCAGAGCAAAGACTCCACGTATAGCTGAAATAGGTCCCGGCGGCGGTGTTCAACAACGGGAAGCTCGTCAGGTCACTGCATCCTGACCAGGCTTGACTAAACTTTTTCACCCCTCCCGTAACCGCCGTGACGGCATCGCTGGCGGTGATGGTCATATTCGCACAACCCTTAAACGCAGCATCCAGGCTCGTCCAAGTATTGCTTCCCCATTGAGCAAGTTCCATCACCTTTACGCGGTCGTAGCCGCCGTTGAAATAGATCTGGGGAAATCCGCCAATGACATTTTCGGTAATTTTAACCTGATAAGTTCCAGCCTTTGTATAGGTGTGTTGCGGGCACACCAAGCTAGGGAGGTCTTTGCGTTCGGTAATCAGCAATGCCCGATCGTGCAGAACATAGGTCAAGCCGGTTAAACTCGTCAGTTTTTCAAAAACCTCGCCTAACGTCATCGCTGCAACTTTAATCGTTGGTATCAATAGCTTATCACCATTTTTAGCTAAGACCTCCGGATCAACGATGGGCATCACGCACAAATCCATGCCAGCGATTTTCAAGAGATACCTGAGGCGCCTCTCGCTTTCAGAGTCATCGTAAGCGTAGGGCGTTTTTTCAAAGTCCGCGGTCACCGGTTGCTCTAAGCCTTTTTTCACCTGCGCCAGCCAAGCCTCGTCGATGATCGACTTACCAGCGGGCGCATCACTACGCACGACCTCCGTCGTACCATCGCCCCAATCAATCGTGAAATCGTAGTGAGCAAAAGGTTGCAACGGCAGCCGGAATTGATCGGGGCCACTGGTAAAGGCATCGATCTGATCGCGATCGGTCTTCACCACCAAGATGAATGGTGTGACCCGCGCATTATTTACGACTTCCGCCACTCCCCCGGCTGCCGCCATTGGCGGCGTTAATTCCGCACGAAACGAACTCAACCAAACGCCGGACAAAACCGCCAACGCCAACAACGCTGCAAACGCTGCAAACGCACTCGCCAGCACCGTCGCCATCGACATCGACATGCCGCCAGAAACCACCACGAAAGACGTCGTCGGTACCGCCGTGCAGGAAATCAATCCCAGCGTCGTTGCCGACACCGTGGCTGCGCCACCAACGGTGGAAGCCGCACCAAGATGACTCAGCAAGCCCGTCAGCCCCGCGATCGACAGCGTCACGCCACAGCGCTCCAGCCGTTCGCGCAGTGCTTTTAGCCCACGATGAACGCGACTGCGCACGGTGTGAATCGACACCCGCAAATCGGTGGCGAGCATGGAATATTCCTGACCGCCGAAATAGTAGAGGGTTAACACCTGACCGTAAACGTCAGGCAACTCTGCGAGCTCACGTCGCAGTAGCATACTTTGATCGACGTTTTCCGCGCGCTGCGAAGGATCAACGATCGGCGGAGCAACCTGCGCCGCCATGCGTCCGGCATCGCGGTCACGCCGGAGCTGGCGACCATGACGGCGCACGATTTGCCGACTGGCATTCGCGGCCACGCCCAAAATCCAACGACGCGCATCGTCGTCGCCATTGCCTGAGCGGACCGTAAAACGCCCGGCGTGGTCACGCACCAGCAACAACGTTTCTTGCACCGCGTCTTCGGCCAACGCGAAGTCACCGATCAAGCACACCGCCAGCCGCTGAATATCCGGCCCCACTTGCGCCACCAATGTGGACCACGCCTCACCATCACGGTGCTGCGCCAGACAGCCCAGCGCCCAGGCCAAACCGTGCGGTTGATTCCTCGACAAATCAGTGGTCAGCGCGGCCATGGCGCTCGCGCTCTGGTCATAATCCATGGGTGCGGCCAGTGTCGAAGATGTGGTCATAGTCATGTCCGTGGCTTAGGCAAAAAACATACTCGCCACCAACTGGCCCCGCATTGCAACGAACCGCTGAAGGCCTCTACAGAGGACGGGACACCAGGCGCTCAGAATTCATTGGCCGCTTCCGGCTGCGGTTGGAGTTCCGCTGGCCGTGCATTTTTCGGCGCTGGCTTGCGCGAGTCGCCGTCGATAATGGTCCATCCCAGTTCTTTGATCAGTTTTTCGCGTGCCTGAACCCCGATCAAACCATGGGCCTTACTGAAGCCGCTATCAAACTTGACGTTGCTGACTTTGTTTAATGCCATGATTTTATTCAATAATTCGTCATACGAGGCGGGAGTAAGGCTGACGCCGAAAAAACATCCTTCGGCCTGCTCCATCTTTCCTAAATTGAGCTGCGGGAAATTTGTCAAGCCACGGCAATCACGCCATGTATCTGCGAACTCCGTTCCGGCGGAGGTGTTCAATAACGGAAAGTTTGTTAAGCCAAAACAACCACTCCACGCGTAGCCGAAATTCGTCCCGGCAGAGGTGTCCAACAACGGGAAACTCGTCAAGCCACGGCAATCAGACCATGCACCATTGAAATTTTTTGCGGCGGAGGTGTCCAA
>JANMYZ010000480.1:0-5699 GCA_031382605.1 Planctomycetota bacterium
ACCTTTACCAGTGGTTATCGCCGTATTCGCGCACGAAATCGCCATCGTGCGGCAGAGAAGATCAAACGTCGTGAGCCGAAACGCGCCGCCGTGCTGTTGGCGAAGGTTGGCTTAGCAAAGAACGCTAAACATGCGGAGGACGGCTTATGGCTAACGCCATTGGCTCGCTGCCAAGTCGGCGAACCGCTGGCGAATAAAACCATCACACCAGATGAGTATCTCACGTTACTCGATGCCACCGGACGATTTTTGAAGACCGGTAAACGTGGCGCGATTCCAGCAGAATTAGCACCGATTCTTTTGCGACTTGATCTGAGCGTCGACGCGTGGCTGGCGACCATGCTCGGTTGGCGGATGTTTGCGTTCACCAGCGCTCTTGGTCACGCGAAAGTCTGCGCTGATGAAGCGGCTAAACGTGGGCTTCAGTGGATTCGCAATCGTTGTCCGCTGTTTGCGGAGAAGCCAACGGAAAAAATTGACGCGGCGTGAATTTTTCTAGGAAGAATCGACTGGTGATTGGTTTCGTTGTCGCTGGTGGTCTACCGTTAGTAAAATGAGACTCTGCCTATGCGTGGGCGAATTGTTCTAGAATTCCATTGTCTTTTGGCTGATGTTTTCCTTTGGCTGACCCCAGGCCGAGGTCTTCCGTGCGCTTAAACAGCGGCTGCAGGCCAAGATTGCTAAGCCTTCGAAGAAACGGGCCAAGGCATGAAGCGGTACGTGATCGACTGGGCGATCACGGCTCGTGATGACCTGGAGGAAATTGCCTGCTACGTCGCCGAAGACAGCTCGATCAACGCATTGAAGGTGGTCGAGGGGATCGAAGCCAGAGCCCAGTCGTTGGCGACTCTGCCTATGCGTGAGCGAATCGTTTCAGAACTCCATTGGCACGGGGTTGCTCGCTTCCAGGAACTGATTGAGCGCCCCTGGCGGCTGATCTACCACATCGATGGATCGACGGTGTACGTCGTTAGCGTTCTGGATGGTCGTCGGCAACTTGAAGACCTGTTGTTGGCTAGATTTCTGAGGCATTAGTTCATAACCCGCCTTTGCAGTGGAAGTTTGAATTCCGACTGCCGTGTCTGAATTAAGGCTGACCGGCGTATTTTTTTTGCGCGTGCGGCGACGGAGTCATTCAGTTTTCTGTTGGCGTTGGTGGAGTGCCACAGCACGGAATGGGCTTGTTGAACGGCAACATTTCTTGGTCACATCTTCACGAGGCGTAGGTTGATTCGCCTTACCTTGACTCATCTATGGCCCCTCCGACCGTTCCGAGTCCACGACCGCGACGATCACCTGGGGAATCATTCATGGATAAGCACAAAAAAGCGTCTCCCTATCGATTGGGTATTGATCTTGGCGGGACCAAAATCCACGCCGTGGTGATTGATCCCAAGGGCCGCGTCTTGGCCTCTGCGCGTCGCGCGACTCAAAGTGAGGACGGTTACAAAGCTGTTTTGAAGCGCATCGCCGTTACGGCTCATGAAGTGGCAGAGGCGGCCGGAGTAAAAGTTGACAGTTTGCCGTCAATCGGCCTGGGCATGCCCGGTCCGATTGATGATCTTCGCGGCGTGGTCCATCTGGCTCCCAATCTTGGTTGGCGTGAATGTCCGGTGGCTGCGGATTTGAAAAAACTACTCAAGCGGCCAGTAGTGCTCGGCAACGATGCCAACTTTGGTTGTTTGGGCGAAGTCACTCACGGCGCAGGCGTTGGCGCGTCCAGTGCCTTTGCCGCTTTTGTCGGCACCGGTCTTGGCGGTGGAGTCGTGTTGCATGGGCAGTTGCTCAATGGCCTGCACGGTTTCGCCGGTGAAATTGGGCATATTCAAGCGCCGTTCACTGATGCGCGTTGTGGCTGTGGATTGCGCGGCTGCCTGGAAACGTCGGCAAGTAAAGTCGGCATCATTCGCATGATTTTACAACAGCAGGATGAGGGCACTCGTAGCCTGATTAAATTAAAGAGGAAAGATCGCCTGAAATCGTCGCAAATACGTGAGGCCTGGAAAAGCAATTGTCCGGCAACCCGTGCTGCGGTGACGGAATCTTGTCGTGCGATCGGCTGGGGCCTGGCCATGGTTGCCGCCGTCATCGATCCGCAGGTTTTCATTCTTGGCGGCGGAGTCATGGAGGCGATGGGGCGCGATCTTTTACCGCTGGTTAAAAAAGGACTGAAAGAATTCAGTATGTCGTATCGTGATCGCTCCGCCGATTTGCGTCTGGCGGCTTTGGGCGATGACGCTGTTGCTATCGGCGCCGCAGTAGCGGCATCAATAAAAGGTGATCAGGAGGCATAATCATGAACGCGCCACAAGTCGTTACGGAATCCGCACGGCAGGTCGCCGTGGTTGATTGTGGCACCAGTTCGGTGCGCGCTTTCATCGCCCAGTTGCCCGCCGGTTCGGGCGAGCATCAGGTGCTTGAAGATTTGTCTTTCCCGGTGGAATTAACCGAAGCTTTCGTCAGTGGAAAATTATCACGTCAGGCCATGGATGGAGTGGTGAATGCGTTCACTGCCATTGCGGCTTCAGCGCGTACCTATGGCATCACGGCGATTCGTGCGGTGGGGACTGCGGCTTTGCGTGAAGCGGTGAATTCGGACGTCTTGGTGGAACGCTTACGGGCGCACTTGGGCATTGATCTGGAAATCATTGATAACGCTGAGGAAGCTCGCCTTTATAGCGAAGCCTTGCGCCAGGTGGTCGTTCGTGCGCGCTGTGATTTACCTGGCCGCACGTTGATGATTGATCTTGGCGGCGGCAGTACCTGTATTGGTTTACTTGCCAATGGCAGGTTGGTGCATTCGGTCGATGAGCATTATGGTTCGGTGCGTATCCTCGAACAATTTCATTTCTTGCGCGATAATAGTGAATTTGTTCTGACCATCGATCGTTTTGCTTTGGGCGCAGCGCGCATGATGCTCGACCGTTTGCCCAAGGGACAGATTAATCATCTGGTCATTACCGGCGGTGACGTGCGTAATCTCTGTTCGTTGCTCACGCGCAAGAAAGGGAAGGGCGGCATTGTGCCGTTGGCCGTGAAAGAGGTCAGTGCTTGGTATCAACGCATGCAGGCGCTCAATCCCTTAGAGCGCGCCAATGCCTGTGCAACCGATCCGCGTTCAGCCGCGTTGTTATTGCCAGCTGCTAGTTTAATCAGGCATCTGAGTACAGAGATTGCTGCGGCCGAAGTGTTGGTGCCGTACCTCACTCTGCGCGATGGCCTGATCGCGGATCTCATGCCAGGCTCTCATGGAGCCCATTATTTGAGCGCAGCGGATTTGGTGGCAGAAGGCCAGCAACTGGTCGCGCGCTACGGCGGTAATGCAGGTTACGCAGAAAATACCGCAAGTTTGTCGACTCAAATCTTTGATCAGACGGTGAGCCTGCATGGTTTGGGTGAACGTGAACGAGCATTGCTAGAGTTCTCTGCTTTGGTCCATGACATTGGTTCGTACATCAATGTGCGAAATCGGCACAAGCATTCGATGTACATTATCGAGTCGTCCGACATTGCTGGATTAAGTGTGATAGAAAAAGATATGGTTGCCAACATTGCGCGTTACCATCGCAAGAGTGCGCCCGAAGCGCATCATTTGGAATTCCAGTCACTGCCCCGTGGAAAACGCGTGGTGGTGTCACATCTCGCGGCGATTCTGCGTTTAGCTTATGGCCTTGATGTTGAGCGGACTCAGCGCATCAAAAAGGTACGCTGCGAAGTCGCCGATGGTTGTCTGCTTATTCATGTGGATCGTCGTCAGATTGCCCTTGAGCGTTGGTCGCTCAGTGGCAAGTCAGGAATGTTCGGTGAGGTATTTGGTTTAGATGTCGCCGTTGTCGCGCGTGAGGAAACATGAATCGTAAACCTGAAGTTCAATCGCCGGCTCCTCTCACGAGTCGTTTTGCTCCCAAGGATGAGGTCGCTCGCCCGCCACGGCACGCGTTGGATGATCGCCAGCGTTATTTCAGTCGTGAACTGTCATGGCTGGCATTCAACCGACGCGTTTTGGAGGAAGCACAAGAGGTCAGCAAGCCGTTGCTGGAACGCATCAAGTTTTTGGCCATTGTTAGCTCCAACCTTGATGAATTCGTCATGGTGCGTTTGGCCGAGGTCCACGCGTTAGCCCATCGACGTGGCGATGGTGGCATTGAATTGCCGGAAACCGGAGATGCACCGCGCCTGCTGGATGAAATTCGCGGTGAAATCGCACGCTTGATTGACGATCAGTATCGTTGCTGGCGCGAAGATTTAGTTCCGCGATTGGCTGCCGAGGGCTACCTGCTCGTTCAGCAAGAACAGTGGAACGCATTGGATGACGAAAGTCTGCGTGCACATTTCCGCAATCAACTTGAACCGATACTGACACCGTTGGGCGTCGACCCAACCAAACCATTTCCGATGGTGGCGAATCGCGGATTGACCGTCGCCGTGCGTTTGGAGTCGCTCGATCCCACGGCGACCACTGGCGAACGCAAAGCCCTGGTGGCCGTTCCCAGTGGCAATCGTTTGGTGACGTTGGTCGATGGCGTTGGGCGTTTTGCTTTGAGTGAAAATATTGTCAGTGCCTACGTCGATAGTCTTTTTCCGGGCTATCGCATTTTAGGGCGTTGCTTGTTTCGTGTCACCCGCGACGGCGCTCTCGACATTGATGAAAATCAGACCGCCGATTTGTTGAGTGAAATTGAAAACGAACTTTCAAGCCGTGAACACAGCTGTGCAGTACGTCTGGAAGTCGCTGCCACGGGCGATGAAAAATTGCGTTCATGGTTGCAGCAGGCCATGGAATTGGATGCCGCCGATTTGAATCCGATTGATGGACCAATGGATTTGACGCTGTTATTTGCGCTGGCTGAGCGCATTGATCGCGCCGATCTACGCGACAAACCATTGTCGCCAACGCTGTATCCGCAAGACTGGTCAGAGCCATTCGCGCGCATCAAGCAAGGTGACTTGCTGCTGCATCATCCGTTTCAAAGTTACCAGCGAGTCGTCGAATTAGTGGAGCGCGCCGCTGAGGATCCCAAAGTTTTGGCGATCAAGCAGACCCTTTATCGGGTGTCAGTGACGTCGCCGATCATGCGCGCGTTGATGCGCGCCGCTCGCGCTGGAAAACAAGTCACGTTGTTAATTGAGCTCAAAGCACGCTTCGACGAAGCCACGAATATCCGCTGGGCGCGTGCGTTGGAAGAAGCTGGCGCGCACGTGGTGTACGGTTTGGTCGGACTGAAAGTTCATGCGAAATTGCTGATGATTATCCGCCGGGAAGAAGACGGCATTCGTCGTTACTGCCATCTCGGTACCGGTAATTACAATGATAAGACCGCGCGACTGTACACCGATCTCAGTTACTTGACCTGCAACGAGGCCGTTGGTCGTGACGTGGCCGCATTGTTCAACATGCTCACCGGTTATAGTCAGCCGCCGGAATGGGAACGTCTGGCGGTGGCGCCGCTGACCATGCGCTTGCGTTTTGTTGAATGGATTCGGCGCGAAGCGGATCACGCTCGCACGCGGAAAGACCGCGGCGGCGGACGAATTATTGCCAAGTTCAATAGTTTGGTGGATCAGGGCCTGTGCGATGAACTCTACGCTGCTTCGCAAGCAGGGGTGAAGATCGATTTGATTGTCCGTGGTATGTGCATTTTGCGCGCTGGCGTTCCTGGCTTGTCAGAAAATATTCGTGTGCGCTCGCTGGTTGGTCG
>JANMYZ010000492.1:0-26649 GCA_031382605.1 Planctomycetota bacterium
GGTAGAAGTCATCGCGACTTCGCAGCGCACCGGCACGTGGACCATGCGCTTGGGTGGGGTGCTGGCGATGTATGGCACTGCGGACGCACAACGCGCGGTGTTAGTACGAGTCGATGGCGTCGAACGCTCCAGTGGTCGATTGGATCTGACCGCGGGAGAAGGATTGCGCTTTGAGCGTCCCGCAGGAGCGACCGTTGAACGCGTCGATCTGCTGACTGGCGCTGACCAAGCGGTGCGCTGGAATGCTGATCCTGGCGCGGTTTTGGTAAAATGGCGGGCGCTCGACCAGGAATTAACCTCGACCCTTCGTGCGGCGTTGGTGGTCGGCAGCGATCGCGTACGGATTCATGCCACCATCGACTTCACCGGCCCTGGACAACGCGATGTCGTGCGCCTGCGTTTGCTGCTGCCGTGGCAATTGATCGCCGCGCCCGCAGGCACTGAGGTGGTTTGGCGCGAGGTGAATGGTCAACGCGAAGGCGCGATCCGTTCCGCCAATCCGTGGTCCGCTGGCGCATCGATGGTGTTGCATGTGGAAGCAGAACGACGCGTGTTGGGCGAACATATTCAAACGCCGGATCTCCGTCCGTTTGGCGAAGGGATCATGTCAGAAAAACAACTATGGACCTTCGCCGGCGCAGGGGATGGCCGACTGCGCTTGGATGATCACCAGCAACAACAAGCACTGCATTTAGATGCGGCGCGCAGCCTCGTCGGTTCCGTGGTAACGCTGAACGCCGATGAACGTTGGTTACAGGCGTGCTCATGGCGCGGCGATCGCGGTCCAAGTCTGACGGTGACCGCAGAAGAATCCGTGGTGCGAGTTCAGGCCAGTCATTACGTGGTTTTGGCGCAGGATCGCGTTCGTTGGTGGGCCCACTTGGTTCATCACGTTGACCAAGGTGAATTGATCACCATGCGCTGCACCTTGCCGAGCGCCGCGAAACTGATGCGCGTGAAAGTCGAAGGGCTGGGAAGCTGGTCGCAAGTTGGCCGAGAACTCACCGTGCGGCTGGCGGCGCCAACGCGGCGTGCAACGGCCTTGGATTTGGAAGTAGAAATCGCGCTCGATAAAGACGCGGTCACCCTCGATGGCATGCTCGCTGTTGGTGGCGCTGGCCCCCAAGACGTCGCTTTGGTGGAAGAAGACACGCTCGGTTTGGTGCAGCTCGATCCGCAAGGTTTGGAAGCCGTGACCGACCTCAAAGCACGGTTTTCTTGTCCCGTCGGAGTCGATCAGTCGGCCATCCGCTATCGCTGGCGTTCGTTGCGTCCGCAATGGTCACTGGCGATCAAACGCGAAGTCTTGGCGACGACCAGCGACCGTGATCGCATCGTGACCTTGGTCGATGCCGTCAGCGTGTTGGGCATCGACGGCGAATGCCGTGGACGCGCCACCTGGCACGTGCTCAATCGCACACAGACGCAATTAAACCTGCATTTACCAGCCGGTTTAGAACTGTGGGAAGTCCGGGTCGCCGGACGCGACGTACGTCCGCGCCAAGGAGCAACCGCCAACGAGGTGGTGTTGCCCGTCACCCCACAACGCCCAGGCGAAGCCGCCCAGGCCATCACCATGACGTGGCGCGAACGCTTGAATCCGCAGCGCGTCATCAGCCCAGGAATGCCGCGTTTCACCGAACTCAAAATCATGCAAGGATTATGGCGCGTGGTGCCGCCACCCGGTTATGAACTGACCCGTCGCGGCGGCACCATGTTGGCCATCGACGCGGTGGACGCCGAAGCCAGTCGCGCCATGAGTGCGATTGACGAACTCAAACGCCTGCGTGGTTTGAGCGACCTGGATGACGTTGGTTTGCAGCGCTTGAATAACCAACTGGCAACCATCGATCTGCTGCTCTGCGATAGTTTGGTCAGCCTGAAAAAAGATGGCGAAAAAATGCAGTCGCAGCAGCGCCTGTGGTACAACGCGCAAGTGGTTACCGACGTCGTTAGTAATCGCGCAGATTTACAACAGGAAATGAAACGCATTGATACCGTGCGCTCTTCCCGTGGCGCGCGCCGTAGCCAACTTGGCCTGGATAATCCCAGTCAGAGTTGGGCAGATGAAAGCCAGGTGAAAGAATCACCGGTGAAAGACACCGCCGCCGCCGACCTCAACCCCATCTATGCGCCACGGGCAATGAATCCCATCGCTGCGCGGCAAGCCAAACCGTTGCCCGCAGACGCCAACCTGGGTGCTGGGCAGGCTCCCCCAGGCAATCGCATCAATGATCAAGGCGCCGTACTCGGACTCGATCTACTCGGCGCCGTCGGCACCGACGGCCTCGCCCTACGCGCCCAAGGCAATGACCTACGCATGGAACTGACCATGTCCCGCACCGGCAGCAACGTACAACCTTGGCTCGCGGCGCTGGCTTCGCTGATGGTGTTGGCAGGCGGGCTGTGGATGAGCCGCCGCCGGTAAAGGAATTCGCCGTAGCGTCTATGCGGTGGAAGCTTGACTTTCTACTGAAGTTTTAGGTTCAATTCAAAATCAGCGTCTTGGTCTTATTCGCTGACATGCGGCGGTTGAGCATGGCTAAAAATTTATTATCCAGACTGGTGGTGTTGCCAGCCAGTAAGCTAATAAGGCCTTGATAAATGGATGGTTCGCGATGCTCGCTGAAGAACAGATTGTCGATGAAGTGTCCGTCGTACCACAGACGGATAAAGCTGAAGAAGGTTGCCAAGTCATGGTCGGTGGAGTGGCGCCATTCGCCCAGATCGCCGTCGGGGCCAACTTTATGCAGGGCGTTTCCCAGGCGCCAGCCGGCGCGGGTCGCGAGCAGAACGCCGCTCGAAAAAATCGGATCGATGAAACCGCCAGCGTCGCCGATGAGTGCCCAACGGTGGCCAACACGTTGCTGAACGCGGTAGCTAATGTTTGGTGTTGAGCGAACGAGATCAGGAACTTGGCCGCCCAAGCGGACTTTGAGTTCGGGAAAATGAATAAGATTATTGCTGAAAACATCGGCTGGCGTGCCGCCCTTAATAACGGCATCGCGGTTCAGCACTAAGCCGACGGACCATTTGGTATCGGTCAGAGGAATCTGCCATGACCAACCAGCAGGACATTTGCTAATGACGATATCGCCGCGTTGAGCGCCAGGAACGAGCGGCAGGGCGGCCACATGGCCATAGACGGCGGCGCGCATCAGATCGCCTTCGCGATCGACAATTCCAAGTTGGCGTCCGATGAGGGTGTCGCGACCCGACGCGTCGACGACGTAATCGACTTCTAAGGTTTCATCACGACCGGGTTGGCCGCCATCGTGATGAATGATCGGCGCCATGCCGGGACCAGTGGGAAGATCAACTTTATCAACGCGTACGGGGCAATGCAGCACGGCACCAAGACTGACCGCGTGCTTCAGCAAGACGTGGTCAAAGTGTGAACGCTCGACCTGAAATAACGATGGTGGATCGCAGGGCAGGCCCTCAGCAAATGGGAAGCGACGGACTTTATTCTTTTTGACCAACTCAAAAAAAGCAGCTAACTTGGGCATGTATTCATGGCTGGCGAGCGCTGAATGGTCAAGGCCAATGGCTTCGTAGATGGGAAGATTGCACGGCAATAAACTTTCGCCGATGTGAAAGCGCGGAAAGACCTCGCTCTCGAACAGGTGAACCTCGTGACCAAGTCGACGAAAGGTGGCCGCGGTGACTGAGCCTCCAGGACCGCCGCCGATGATTCCAATGCGCATGCTGAGGTGACTCCGTTGGAATCGTATGGTCACGCGCCGTTGCGATTGGATCAAGCGCTCTGGCCAGATGCTTACGGTCGGTGGTTCATCGACTGGGTGCCGATGATGGGTATTTTCAGATCAGATCAGGTGTAAAGCCCACCGTTT
Organism: Planctomycetota bacterium; assembly: GCA_031382605.1. Classification (GTDB taxonomy): domain Bacteria; phylum Planctomycetota; class UBA11346; order UBA11346; family UBA11346; genus BOG-1363. The sequence goes on from JANMYZ010000492.1 coordinate 3,855, forward strand.
ACGCCCAGCACTTGCCCGGTGATGTAACCCGCATCGGGTGAACAAAGGAAAGAAACCGCAGCGGCGACTTCTTTCACCGTGCCCAGGCGTCCCAGCGGTACCGCCTGCAACATCTGTTCAAGCGGCAAAGCCTTGGTCATGTCGGTGTCGATCAGCCCAGGCGCGACGACGTTGGCGGTGACATTGCGTTTGGCGCATTCACGCGCCAACGCTTTGGTCGCGGCGATAAGACCACCTTTTGCCGCCGAATAGTTGACTTGTCCTGGATTTCCCATTTGCCCACTGACAGACGCCATGGTTACCACGCGACCAGTTCGAGCCTTGAGCAATGCGCGCACGAGTGGTCGCATGACATTGAAAAAACCACCGAGGCTGGTGTTGATCACGTCGTCCCAATCGTCATCGCCAAGCATGCCAAAAAGTCCATCACGCGTAATGCCCGCATTGATCACCACGGCAAAAGGCGTCCCGCGTTCGTTGAGTAAATTTTCCAACGCCGTGCGAGCCGTGACGCGATCAGAAACGTCGAAAGGCAGGAGCCATGCCTGCCGTCCGCATGCACGGATTTCTTCAGCAACCAATTCGGCAGCGGTTTGGTTCGCGCGGTAATTCAGTACGATATCGTAACCATCGTGCGCCAAGCGACTGGCGATCGCTGCGCCGATACCGCGCGAAGCGCCAGTGACGAAGGCGTACCTTGAATGTCCGATGTCCTTCTCATGTCCGATGTCCGATATCCGATGTCCGATGTCATTTGTGGCCATGGCGCGTGACGGTGGTATTCAACTAAAACTGTCAACTGCGACGGCTTGCGCTGTCCCTGATGTGACAACAGTCATCAAAGGAGAACGTCGTGAGCGGAGACATCGGACATCGGACAGCGGACATCGGACACACGAAAGACATCGGACAGCGAAAGCTGAAAACGACCTTCGATATTTTTCAATGGTATCGCGATGTGCGCGCCAGCGGAAAACTGGTGGCGTGGTGCTCGGCCTTTGCTCCAGCAGAGGTTTTGGTGGCCATGGGCATCGTGCCGGTATATCCGGAAAATCATGCGGCGATGTTGGGCGCTTTGTCAGAAACGCGTAATCCGGATGCGCCGTATTCGCGTCCATCCATTGCAGCGGCGGAGAGCGTTGGTCTGGCAACTCCACGATTGTGCAGCTACGCCTTGGCTGACATCGGTGTGCTGAATGGCGGTCCATCGCCAATCGGCGGTTTGCCACCAGCCGATCTTTTTTATGCCTGCGATAGTCAATGCGCGGTGGTGGCGCGGTGGGGCGATGACGTACAACGTTTTTATCGCGCGCAGGGCCGTGAGATTCCGCATTATATTTTGAAAGCTCCGCCGCTGACGCGGGCAGAAGCGCATACGACGGAAGAACTCGCGGGATTTAAAGTACAAATTTGTGCGCACGTTGGCGATCTCGAAAAGCGTTTTGGTGTGACCTTGGATGAGGCGAAGCTTGCGGTGGTGGTCGCTGAATCGGCACTGGCGAATCAGCTGTGGCAGCGTTGTCTTGAACTCGGTCGTCATCGTCCGACGCCGTGGACGAATTTGGATGCGTTCACCGCGATGGCTCCCATCGTCATCGCGCGTGGCACTCCGCAGTGTACTGATTTTTATCGGCGACTGTTGGCAGAGCTGGAACAACGCGTGCGTGATGGCGTTGCGGCGGTACCGAATGAACGCTTACGTTTGGTGTGGGATGCGATTCCGGTGTGGCCGCGTAAGAATTGGTTTGCGAAATTCTGTGGCGAACGTGGCGCCGCTTTTGTTGCCAGTACGTATACGCATTCGTGGTGGTTTGATTTTGATGCCAACAAACCGCTCGACACTCTGGTTGAACGATACGCGTGGAATACCATGAATCGCTCAGGAAAATGGGTGCTGGACTGGACGCTTGGAATCGTTCGTGATTACTCTGCCGACGGCATCGTGGCGCATTGGAATAAAAGCTGTGGAATTTGGAACAGTTACGTCAAACGCCGTCTGCCAGGATATACCGCCGCAGGAGTTCCGTGGATGCAGCTTGATGCCGACATGGTTGACGCGCGGCATTTTGATGAAGCACGGGTAGCGGAGCAATTAGACGCGTTCATCAACCACCTCGCGGCAAGGCAGTCCTAAGAATCTAAAATGCAGATGGAACAGGAGGGCGCGGAGGCGCAGAGCAATCAGGTGAGCTGAGATATCGGGGAGACGATGGCGATATGATCTTTAGATCACGGCATTTCTGCGTCTCGGCGCCGCCATGTTCATTTCTCCAGGGATGAGTTTTTGTCGCGTCATGTGGTGATTGAGCCTGGAGGCACTCTTGATAGGAACTCCCTTCGGAGTTTTCCCCATGACGATTCGCACATCAATTTCGCTCTTTACTTTGGTCGGCATTTCACTGCTTACCGCTTCCTGTTTTGGACCACGTACCGTTCATGATGAATGGCGGCCGGGCATTCCGAAACGTCACGGCGAAGTGGTGAGCGGAAAGCAGCAAGGTCATTGGACGTATTGGTATGACTCAGGTGCAAAACAGGCCGAGGGCTCTTGGCATCGCGATTATCAAGATGGCGCGTGGACCTGGTGGTATGCCGATGGACGCGTGCGCCAGACCGGCGCTTACGCTGGGCAAGGAATTGATTCAAAAAAATTATCCAGCGCGCCGCGCAGCGGACATTGGCGTTTCTGGTACGACAATGGTCAACTGACGTGTGAGGGGGATTACGCGCAGGATCGTCAAGTGGGGACGTGGTCGTTCTTCACCAAAGAGAGCAAGCCTTTCGCCGTCGGAACGTTTACCGCTGGGGTCAAGGATGGCCCGTGGACGTGGTGGCGAACCAATGGTCAACGCAAGGAATCCGGTACTTTTGCCAATGGCGTCAAGGTCGGCGAGTGGACCGATTATAATGACACCGGTGAAATCGCCGCCGTTACCAGCTACACGGTCGATGGCAAAGTGGTCGCAAACAAACCGGTGGTGTTCGCCGCTCCCGTTTCGCCGTCGATAGTCGCCGCGCCCACTCAGCCAGGAACGGTGTCAGAGCCACCCGTAGCGGTGGTGGTTCAGCCGGTGATCGCTAAAGAACCAGAGGCAGCACTGACGACTGCGGCAACCTCAAAACCAGCGGAACCAGAATTGACCTTGCCCCCGACGGATGCGCCGCCGATATCCCCGACCTTCAGCGCTCCATCGCTGTGGACAGCCGCGCAAGAAAGTAACGCTGCCAGCTTAGTGCGGCTCTACGACAAGGGCGATATCATCATTCCGGGTTATGATGACTCGGTTGGTGGTTCGACTGATGATCGACAAAAGCTTGACTTGCTTGGCAAACCAATGATTCAGACGCGCTTTCTTTCGTCGACTGGCAGTGTTTTGGATATTGCTCAACAGCGTGAAAAAAAGCCGGTGTTGTTAGTGGTCTTGCGCGGTTTCTCTGGCCAAGTGTGTCTTTACTGCGCCGCTCAAACCACCGCGATCAGCAAGAATATTAAAAAATTTAATGACCTGGGCGTGGAGGTCGTGGTGGTCTATCCAGGTCCGGTAGAGGCCGTCGCGCCGTTCATTGAAGCGGTGCGTAGCTTAGCCAATGAGCCGCCGCCCATGCCAGTGGCGCTCGATGTGAGTTTGATTGCCGTGCGTAAGTTAGGCATTGAAGACAACTTGGCTAAGCCGACCTCGCTAATCATCGATAAACATGGCGTGGTGCGATACGCCTATGTCGGGCGTACCATTGCCGACCGTCCGTCGGTGAAGGACTTGTTGAACGAGCTCAGTAAATACGTCAAGTAACCATCCTATGACCAGTGAACGAACGGCCCTTACACGCATCAATTCCGCTTCGCAGAAAACGGTTGGCCATGAGCCTGCGGGTGCCTCTGGGATGAGCGATGGTTTACGACCAACGATACCTGAGGTTGAACTCGATAAAGAAATCGGGCGCGGTGGCATGGGCGTGGTGTACAGCGGTCGACAGACGTACCTGGATCGACGGGTTGCGGTCAAGCTGTTGTTGGTTAATCGCGAGACTGCTGATGACGATTATGTTCGTCGCTTTCAGCGCGAAGCAAAGATTCTCGCGGGATTATCCCATCCCCACATAGTCGGCTGCTATTCGGCTGGAGTGACGGCAGAGCGCCAGCCGTACTTGGTGATGGAATTTATTGATGGCCCGAATTTAAAAAACTGGGTTGCCGAACACGGCCCGCTGGCTGAGCGCGATGCTTTACGCGTGGTACGCGAATTGGCGCAAGCGCTGGGCCACGCGCACGCCAACGGCATCATTCATCGCGACGTTAAACCCGAAAACGTGTTGTTAGCCAAACGCGAAGGCGACAGCAGTCTTTTCCCGTACCAAGCGAAGTTGGTGGATCTTGGACTTGCTCGCCCGCAAGGGACAGGCAGCGACATGAATTTGACCGGACCGGGTCAAATTATGGGTACGCCGTCGACCATGGCGCCCGAGCAATTCGATGATCCAGAGGGGGTCGATTTCCGCACTGATATTTATGGTCTTGGCTGTGTGCTTTATCACGCATTAACTGCTCGCCCGGCGTTTAACGGTAAAAGTCTCGCGCAAATTGTGACGGCGAAAGTTTCTGGCGCGGCGCCGAATCCGACGGAAGAAATCGCCGGTCTGTCACCTGCCATCGGCACCTTGGTCGCCGACATGTTGGCCAAAGACCGGGAACTGCGGCCACAAAGTTACGAACAGCTGATTGCGCGATGTCATCCGTTGTTGAAAGGGGAGAACGGGGCGGCGACGTCATCCAGCAGTCGCTTACCGTGGGTAGTGATCGCTGGTGTTGGCGTGGCAGCGGTCGGGGTTCTGGCGCTGTTGCTTACTCAGGGTGCACCTGTCGCAGCGCCGACAAAGTCCACAGCGCCCGCGACGACTTCACCGGCGATCCCTGCGGTTTCGCTGTCGCCCGCAGCTCCCGTAGCAATCGCTCTTGGCACTCCGCAGCCGCTGTGGGCTCTCGACGTCGGAACGCGATTCAAAGACTGGACTTTTGCCGATGGTGCGAGGTGGTCTCTTTCAGAATCGACAAATCATGGCATCGCCGGTGTTTCTGGACGCATCACTCGCCCATTGGAAGCCGGGCCATGGATTATCGCTGCGACTCTTCGCCCCGCCAATGGCGCTGAAGCGATTGAAAAAACTGATGAATTCACGCTCGGCGTTCAACTATCCAACGGTCAATCGATTTACCTACGGATGACCAATCTTAGCACCACGACGGTCTTGAAGATTGAACGCAGTTATGCCAACCCGGATGTCCATCCAGAAATTATTATCACTAATTCAACGGCCCCCGGCGAGCTGACATTGGAACTGGCCTACGCCGAACAATTCCTGCGCGTTTCTTACAACGGTACGCCGTTCGAAAAGAAAATCGGTCTCGCCAGCGATCCGACCGGACTATTCCTTTCTACCACCGGCCCAGCAGCGGTGGAGGTCCTCGATCTGACCATTCGCCGCCCGGTTGTGACGAAACCCTGAGCAGAGGCCCGGCGGCGAAAAATCGCTCCAGTCGTTGATCGATCTGCCGTTCATTGAGGCCGGAGATCTTTAATGATCATTGCCGGTGCCAGTTTATCGTTCGCCGCCAGTTATCGCTACGAAGCGAGCCAGCAATATACGCAGCGGTCGAACGGGCTTGGCGTGCAAGCTCCGAAGCGCGCCGAAGCGCCAGATTCGCCGATGTCGTCATTGCGCGAGGCGGTTGCTCAACTTGAACACGAGTCCTCTGCAACGCAGTCCGATTACCAGTCAGGCCGCCTCGCTAAACAAGCGAGCCAGCATCACGCTCGGCAAATAAAAAGTGACGGAGGTGGCGAACGCACTCCTGAGCAACAGCGCGTTCAATTGACGTTAGAAAAAATCTTTGGCGTGAAGGGCATCAAACAGTTCGACATGAAGTTGGACTATTCCGCCACGCAAGAAGTTCAGGCCGAGGTTCAGCAATCGTCGGTTATTCAGTCCGGCGAATCAGCGGGCCAGAGCAGCGATTATCATGAAGCCTATCGTGAATACGAATCAAGCAGCTTGGCGATGGCGGGGACGTTCACCACCGAGGACGGCCAAGCATTTTCGTTTAGCCTCGATTACCAACGTCAGCGCGAATACACCAGCACCACGGATGTCAGCTATCGCTCTGGCGACGTCGCTCGTGATCGCCGTGACGGAGGCTTTGGAGCGATCAATAAACCCGAATCTCTCAGCGCCGTTCAGAGCGGCGAAGCGAAGTCATCCTTGTTGGTCCAGATGCGCCTTGCCGTGATTGGCCTGCAAGCGCTGTTGGCTCCGATCATTCAGCAAGATGGCGAGCAAAAATCTAAAGGTGAAAGCAATCAGGCCGGAGCTTACCTGAAGGATGCGGACCAAGCTCACCTGGCGAAGATCGTTGATCTGATGGCGTGATAATGCCACCCGTCAGCAGTGCGCAGCGTGGCTTACTCGCGGCTTACTCGCGTGAAAGCGCCGTTTTGGCAGCTGCCCGTTCGGCAATGCGCGTGCCGCGCGCTGCCATGCCGCATGATTCCAAGGTCTTGAGATCGAAGGTTTCTTCGGTCACACGTAGGCGTGGCGCGGGCACCATGTGACTGGTGACGATGCCTTTCGTCCCGGCGTTGCCGAATAACAAATGGTCGATTTTGCCCGCACCATCCTTGATCAGTTCGTACTCACGATCTTTGATGAAGGCTTTGATCTGTACTTTTTTGGCCCAGGGAATCTTTTCTTTGTCGCGGTAGATCACCACCAGATCGATACCTTTGTCGGCATCAAAGAGGTCGAGGTAGATCAATTTCCCTTCAAGTAAGATCTTGTCGGTTGGCGCCATGATGCGGTAAACACCGTTGTTCATGATGGCGATCACTTTGTCGTATTCACTGCACTTGATTTCACGGTCGTAGACCTTGACCGACTTGCCGAAGAATCCCGTCGCTTGGTCGTAGCCCATGCGCAGGTTGGCGCGGGCGACGGATTTCTGATCGATTTCTTCCATCGCCTTCACTTTGGTGCGGCGCGGGAAGAACTTGGCGTACTTGTCGTGTAAGTATTCCAACCAGGCAACGGTGGTGCCGACCAAATTCTTGAGCTTGGCCTGGGCTTCTTTGATCTGCTTAACGATATCGTCGATGTCTTTGCGGTTCTTATTGATGTCGAACTGCGAAATGCGCTTGATGCGAATTTCCAGCAGTCGCGCCACGTCGGCATCGATCATATCGCGCACGAACTGTGCTTTGAATTGTTCCATGCCCTTCCAAACCGCGTCGTTAACGCCGTCTTCGGTGGTCTGGCTTTCAATCTTTTTATAAACGCGGTTTTCAATGAAGAGTTGTTCGAGCGTCAGCCAGTGCTGTTTGTCCAGCAAGTTGGCGAGCAAGTGCTCAAGCTCGGCCTTGATGATTTCTTTCAGCCGTTCAGTGCAGTATTCCAGAATCTCGCGCACGCCGATTTCAGCGGGCTTGCGGTCACGGATGACCACGATGTTAGAATTAACCTCGACCTCGCAGTCGGTGAAGGCGAACAGCTGTGGGATAACCTCGTCGGTGGTGACGCCACGCGGAAGATTCAGCTCAATGCGGACTTCTTCGCCAGTTTTATCAAGGATTTCACCAATTTTGACCTTGCCTTTACCGACGGCGTTCTCGATCGATTCCATCAAGGATTCGGTGGTCTTGCCCCACGGTAATTCAGTGATGACCACACGTTTTTCGCCGTCGGCCTCAATCTTGGCGCGCACTTTGACCGAGCCCAGACCATCGTCGTATTGCGACGCATCCAAGATGCCGCCGGTTGGAAAATCCGGACGCAAAGCGCGGTAGGCCTCGCCTTTGAGGTGGCGAATTTGCGCCTGAATCAGTTCGCCAAAATTGTGTGGCAAAATGGTGGTGGCCATGCCGACGGCGATGCCTTCGGTGCCGAGCATCAAGATGACCGGCACTTTGGCGGGCAACGATTCGGGTTCTTCGCGGCGACCGTCATAACTGGGCAGCGATTTCGTCAGCGCAGGATTGAACAACACTTCTTTCGCTAACGGCGTCAGACGACATTCGATGTAGCGCGAGGCAGCAGGACCGTCGCCGGTCATGATGTTGCCGAAATTACCCTGCTTTTCGATGAAATAGCCGAGGTCAGGATTGCCGATGGCGCGGCCTTTGTTGGCCAGCACGACCAGCGCATCGCCGATCGAAACGTCGCCGTGCGGATGCAGCTTCATGCATTCGCCGATGATGTTGGCGACCTTGGTGAACTTGCCGTCATCCATCGTCGAAATGGTGTGCAGGATACGCCGTTGCACCGGCTTGGCACCATCACGGATATCCGGAATGGCGCGGTCCATCACCACGTAGCTGGCGTATTCCAGAAAGTTCTGGCGCATCAACGAAGAAATCGTGCTCATGGCAGATGGTCCAGATTAAGAGATGTCGGCGATCAGATTATTGACGATGAAACTTTTGCGCTCAGGGGTATTTTTGCCCATGAAGAACGCCAGCGAGGTGGCGACCTCGGACATGGTTTCGATACTCACATCCATCAGCTTCATGTCGCCGCCAATGAACTGACCGAATTCCTTTGGACTGATTTCGCCAAGACCTTTGAAGCGGGTGGTCTCGGGATTCTTGATCGCTGCTTGCGCGGCGTCGCGTTCGGCCTCGTTGTAGCAGTACTTGGTTTGTTGTTTGTTGCGCACGCGAAAGAGCGGCGTTTCGAGGAAATAGACGTGGCCGTTTTTGACCAAGTCCTCAAAGAAGCGCAGAAAGAACGTCAGCAACAAATTGCGAATGTGCATGCCGTCGACGTCGGCGTCGGTGGCGATGATCACGCGGTTGTAACGCAGGCTTTCCAGTCCGTTTTCGATGCCGAGCGCTGACATGATGTTGTAGAGCTCTTCGTTCTTATAGACGGTCTCGCGGCCAAGACCAAAGCAGTTGAGCGGTTTACCTTTGATGGTGAAAATTGCCTGCGTTTCGACGTCACGACACATCACCAAACTGCCACCGGCGGAATCGCCTTCGGTAATAAATAGACTGGTTTCTTGGCGGCGATCTTTGCCTTTCTTAGGTGCTTGATCGTGGCGGTGAATTTCACAGTCGCGTAGTTTGGGAATCCGCAGAGCGACGGATTTGGCGCGTTCGCGCGCCTCTTTCTTGATTTTCTGTAGCTCAGTGCGTAGGCGTTCGTTGGCCTTGATTTTGTCCAACAGTTTGGTCGCCACGTCGGGATTCTGATGCAGCCATTTCTCAATGGCATCCTTGATGATCGGCACGACCCACGCACGGACATCGCTACCGAGCTTGTTCTTGGTCTGCGACTCAAAGATCGGATCTTGAAGCTTGATGGCGATGGCACCGCAGATGCCGTCGCGCACGTCTTCACCGGCGAAATTTTTCCCGCTAAATTCGTTGACGCCTTTGAGCACGCCTTCGCGGAAAGCCGCCAAGTGCGTACCGCCGTCGTTGGTAAACTGACCATTCACGAAGCTGAAATAGGTTTCGCCGTAGGTGCCGGTGTGGGTGAAGGCGAACTCGACTTTATCGGCGCGTTCGTGGAAGACGTCGTAATGAGTCTTTTCTTCGCCAATTTCGGCGGCGAGCAAATCTTTCAGTCCCGCTTTCGATTGGTAGGTCGTGCCGTTATAAGTGATCGAAAGCCCGGCGTTCAGATAACAGTAATATTGCAGGCGTTTGGCGATGAATTCGTCATGCCAGGCGAACTTCTTGAAAATTTCAGGATCAGGATTGAAGCAGACATAGGTGCCGTTGGGCTCCTTGGTCTTGCCGTCTTCCTGATCCTTGAGTTTGCCTTGTTGGAAAGTCGCGCGCTTGAATTGGCCATCGCGGTAGCTGATGACCTCAAAGCGTTCTGACAGTGCATTGACGGCTTTGGTGCCGACGCCGTTCAAACCGACGGAAAACTGGAAGACGTCGTCGTTGTATTTACCGCCAGTGTTTATTTGGCTGACGCAATCAATGACTTTGCCGAGCGGAATGCCGCGACCGTAGTCACGAATGGTGACGACGTTTTCATCCCGCGTGATTTCAACTTTCTTGCCAACGCCCATGATGAATTCGTCGATCGAGTTATCGACGATCTCTTTCATCAGGACATAAATGCCGTCATTGGGATTGGCACCGTCGCCAATGCGCCCGATGTACATGCCGGTGCGTAACCGAATGTGCGCCAGAGCATCCAGGCTCTTGATGGCGTTCTCGTCGTACTCGACCTTTTGCTTGGCCATGCCGTCTCCGATGGGGCGCGAAGGTTGGGGCGCCGAACGGACCGTCAAGCGGTAGCGGTTCAGACCCGTTCAAACCCCAGGAGCGGGAGAAGCTTTGAGCCGCGATGACCTCGCTGAAAAACCGATAAAACCGAGTAATTACCCGTGTTTATCAGCAAGTGAGAGAGCCTTCTTGATGCCGAGACCTCCTTGGCTCCTGCGGCGGTCAAGTCATCTGCCCAGGATCGTTGGGGTGCTGAGATCACTTCGCGACCGGGCACGGCGCTCCAATTCGTGATCCCGTTGACCAGCAGGGCGAGTGGGCCAACCCCGTATATTGAGTCCGTCGATTTGTGGACTTGGTCGAACCGCTCAGCTGATGTCGCGGTATTTTTAGTTGGCGATTGGCGGGACTAAAACAGGCGTACCTGAAAACTCAGTCAGATGGAGTTTGAAAATCGCAACCTGGGTTGTGCGGGTGCCAATGCCCATCACGTGGTTTGGTGGCAGCTTCCAGACCTCATCCAGCTTCAGATTGGAACCGGCTCCAGATAGCGAACAGAGTTCTTTTTCGCCGGCATAGGCGCTCAAGCTGTTGCGCCGCACTTTGATGGTGACGGCCATCCGTTTGTCCTGCGCAAGTGGTTCCGGAATAATGTGGAGCGATTCATTGTTGTTGAACGCTTTGCCGCTAACGAGTTCAAAACCAATCCGTGTGTCGTCGTCACCGCCAATGACCAGCGCGCATTGTCGGCCGTTGAAGTCGAAGATCAGTGATAGCGAGCCACTGGGATAGAGCCGTTTGAATGAGCACGTCAGGTCGTATTCCGCTGGAGGTATCCCGCCGAGGGGAAGCAGATGCACGGCGCCGCGTGGCGACATCAAGACGCCATCGCGAAGGATCCATTCTTCGTGTTGTATTTTTTTTGCATCGAGCTTGGAAATCAGATCGACCATGACGACAGCGGGCGCTGGTATGGCCTGTTGTCCGACTTGTTGTCCGGCTTGTTGTCCGACTTGTTGTCCGGTAAATGGCAGCGGTGCTGTTGATGGGCGATTCCATAGGACCAACGCGAGTATTCCGCTGGTAACAGCAATCAACGTAACGGCGCCGAATGCCGCAATCATTGGTAATGGCCGGCTTTTTTTTGTTCGTTGCGGTCTGCCGACCTCGGCGCGTTGTGGCGCTATGCGATTGCCTCGTGGGGTCGGGGTGCTCACCGTTCCCGCGATCAAGCGATTACCGCGTGGCGTCAGTGTTTTCGCGGCTCCCAACGCATGTGTTTTGGTCGGCGTCGGCTGAATGCTTTTGAGCGAGCCGCGTGGCGTGAGGTCGGCGTGCTTATCCGTACTGCGAGTCTGCATCTGAACCTTGAGCGGCGCGTAGGCCTGCTCTGGGGTCAGCGTCAGCGCAAGTGGACGTTTGCCGGCTTGTATCCGTCGCACATCGGCAATCGCTTCTGACGGATTCGCGTAACGATCTTCACAGCGTTTGGCCAGCAATTTTCGGATCAATGCGGCGGTGTCACTGTTGACGCTGCGATTAACCGTATCGACCGCCGGTGGGGCCGCGTTGAGATGCTGATTAATCACGTCGAGCGGTACCGAGCCGATAAATGGCGGCGTGCCAGTCAGCGTAAAAAAGAGCGTCGCGCCCAAGCTATAGAGGTCAGAACGCGTGTCGTAACGATCCTGCCCCATGGCTTGTTCCGGAGCCATAAACGCGGGCGTACCAGCCGTGCGGTCACGTGGGGCGTTTTCGTCTTGTTGAGTAAGTTGAGTAAACTGCGCCAAGCCCAGATCAGCCAAATGCGGAATGCCCTGGTCATCAAAGAGAATGTTCGCCGGTTTGATATCGCGATGAACCAAGCCGCGAGCAAGGGCGTGATCAAGTGCCTGGAGCATCGCCAACGCTAAACTTAAGGCGGCCGATTCTTCGAGTAAGCCGTGTGTGCGTACGCGCTCCAGCAATGAACCACCGGACATTAATTCGCAGACCAACCAATAACTGTCACGGGTGGTGCCGAAATCCAGCGTGCGAACCATATGGGGGTGATCGAGAGCGGTGCCCGCTTGCGCCTCACGTTGAAAACGCGCAAGAGCATCGACATCACCTGGGCGGCGCTGGGGAATTAATTTGAGCGCGATGGGCGCAGGTTCGCTTTTGCCACTCAGCAAAACGGCGCGATAGACCATGCCAGCGCCGCCACGTCCCAGCAGCGATTGTAGGCGATATGAACCGACCATCGAGTGAGCGAATTGTTCGCGCTGAAAGGCCAGAGCTTGCACGACTTGTTCGTGAGTGACGACTTGTCGTTCAATAAATATTTCACCAATGAAGCGACTTGCGCTTTTTTCACGTTGCTCTTGTTCTTGTTGCGCCAGCCCAGCTGTAACTGCTTCTGTTGAGAGTCGGTGGTGATCAACCAGGATCTGACCGAGCAAGAGGTGGGCGAAGTGCGGCACAGGGCGGTAGTCCGTAATAATTTTGGTGGGAAATGAAGGCCCCGCCCACCGTCAGTGGCTAGCGAAGACTTACCTACGGTTTGTCATTGGCGCAACCCTGGTTTCTGGGTGCGCGCCGAATGCTTTGCTGATGTCACTGGCGCTGTTCTGATGAAGCCTAGGGTGTTTACCATGCCCTTTGTTGCGAATTATCACACCCACACTTTTCGCTGCGATCACGCCAGTGGCGATTGTATCGATTATGCTCAGATCGCCGATCGTGCAGGTTTAAAAATTCTTGGTTTTAGCGATCACACGCCGCTGCCAGACGACCGTTGGGCCGACATGCGCATGACCATGGAGCAGCTCGATGACTATGAAGTTGCGGTGAAGCTTGCGCGTGATGCTCATCCGCGCATGCGTATTCTTATCGGTTTGGAGTGTGAATTCAGCGAGGCCTATTCGGGTTGGTATCGTGACGAAATTTTCGGTCGTCGTAGCTATGATTATTTGATCGCGGGCTGTCATTACACGCCACACGAAGGGCGTTGGGTGCCGTCATTTGGCCAGCTGATCACCCCGGCTTTGCTGAAGGCCTACGCCAAATACACCATTCAAACGATGGAATCTGGGTTGTTCGCCTTCATCACCCATCCTGATATTATTGGCTGTTCACATGCGGACTGGAGCGCTGATCTGGCCGCATGTGCGGCGGATATTTGTGCCGCGTCCGTGTCGCTGAAAGTGCCGCTCGAATTAAATAGTTACGGCTTTCGTAAACCCTGGGTGCGGTCTGCCGCCGGCGACCGTCCGGCGTATCCGTGGGAACCGTTTTGGGCGATTGCGGCTCGTCATGGCGTACAGGTGGTACTCAGCAGCGACGCCCACCAACCGCAAGATGTCATCGCCGGTTACGATTTAGTGGCGGCGATTCGTGATCGCTATGGTTTGGTCGAAGCGGATTTGTCGCATCTTGGATAGAAGCCCGCCAGCAGATCACATCCGTGTGGGCGCTTTGAGTCCCATCAAGCGTAAGCCTTCGCCTAAGTTGGCTCGGGCTGCGCGGACGAGTGCTAAGCGAGTCGCGGAAACCCCGGCATCAGCGCACAGAACGCGGGCATCGTGATCGTGATTGCCTGCGGTGAGCCATGAGGCGACCTCGCCAGCCAATGAGAGCAAGCCGGTCGCGAGGGCGCTGGGTTCATCGCTCTCAACGGCTTTTTCCAACGCCATGCGCAGACGGGCAATGGCGAGCAGCACGGATTTTTCACCGACCTGTGTTAGTTTGGTCCAATCAGCCGCTGGCGCGGTCGGATGGGCTTCAGCGAATTTACGTTCAATGGAACACAGCCGGGCATGGGCGAATTGTAAATACGGCCCAGTTTCACCGTCGAAACGCAGCGCCTCTTCAAACTTAAACTTCACATCGCCCGTGCGGCCGTTTTTGAGATCGTTAAAAACCACGGCGCCGACGCCAACCGCTTGTGCAATTTGTTCGCGTTCATCGCCCACGATATCAGGATTTTTTTCGGCGATGACGGCGCGAGCACGTTCGACGGCTTCTTCTAAGACTTCGCGCAGCAACATGACTTTGCCACCGCGCGTACGGCCACGCGCCCAGCCGGGCTCAAGGCCTTCGCCGGGTTCATCGTTCCATAACAACACGATGCCGAAGCCGATGTGGCGTAGACGATCAGCGTACGTCCGGCCCATGATTTTCGCGCAGGCGAACCATTCTTTGAAGTGCAGCGATTGTCCAAGATCGACGACATAGAGCGAACGATCAAAAGCGAATTCAGCGAAGCGATCATCGCAAGCCGCCAGATCACGTGTGGCATATAATGTGCCGCCATCGGCGCGTTTTAGCAGCATCGGTTTCTTGAAACCAAGCGCCGAAAGGTCGACCACCGTCGCGCCTTGATCAAGTTTGGTCAGATTCTTGTTTTCCAGTTCAGCGAGCACCGGGCCCATTTTATCTTCGTAGTACGCCTCGCCCTTCCACGAATCGAAAGTCACGCCCAGCAGACCATAGACGCGCTCAAATTCTTTCAGGCTGGCGTCTTTGAAAATTTGCCAGAGCGAACGCGCTTCGACATCGCCGTCTTCCAGTTTCTTTGACCACGTACGCGCTTCGTCCTCCACCACTTTGTCGGCTTTTGCCGCGTTCGAAATGCGCACGTACAGATCATTCAAAAACGTCACGCGATCCGGCGCTTGGTCGAGTTGCGCCAACGTTAGTCCTTCGCGTTTCCATCCCGCGATCAGTCGACCGAACGCCGTGCCCCAATCACCAAGAAAATTGATGCGCGTGACCTTCCATCCCGCAGCGGCGTAAATATGCGCCAAAGCATTGCCGATCATCGTTGAACGAATGTGGTGAAAGGCGAGGTGCTTGGCGATGTTTGGACTGCTAAAGTCGATGCACACGGTTTTGCCGGAACCAACGGCGGAACGCAGTGCGGCGACCGGATCGCCGGCCAACGTCGGCAGTAGCGCAGCCGCAACGCCCGCAGTGGTGAAAGTCAGATTGCAAAATGGACCAGCGGCAACCGCCTGCACGCCAACGTTGCTGGCATTGAGCACAGTCGCTAATTCGTTGGCCATCACCGGCGGGGCCACACTTTTGGCCTTGGCCAATTGAAAACACGGCAGCGCGATGTCGGCCGCAACACCTTTTGCAGGCGGCATCAGCAAGGCGACAATGGCAGCCTCAGGCACCTGCAAATGGCGGGCAAGATGAGATGCAAGCGGAGCAGTCAGGAGGTCAAGCATAGGGTCGCCTTAGGAAGGCGCGCAGCTTGGTTAAGACCTCGGCCTCGCAAGGGTGGAGGACGGCATTGGCCTGACGCTGTTAGCGATTCTCAGAGCGTTTTTTGCGGACGGCGCAGCCGGTCAGCAGGTCGTGCAGGGCTCGTCGGTCGAGCGCCAATGCAATCGGCGCCAACGGCCACAGCACAAGAAATGCAATCCAGCGAGCGACCGCGCGGCCCCAGGTCAGGAAATAACCGGTGCGGGCTTCGACCACTTCAATACCCAACCAGCGATGCCAGAACGGCGCTCCACGAACGACGGTGGCGCCGATGAGATGAAGAATCACCGCCACCAAGGCGAATAAAACGCTAAGCACCAAGAGCGCAAACAAGGTTATAAATGGTTGTTGATCATCCGCGCGCATCAGACGAGCGATAATGTCGCCAGCGCGAGCGACGCCGCCGTGATGAAAGAGGGAGGCCATGATCTCTGTCCAGTTTGCCGAACCATTCGGAGCCGTCGTGAGTTGAGGCAGCCCGTTTTCTATGACCACGCCAGCCTGGGCGAGCGACCACACATATCCCATGATTAACAGCGGCACATCAATGATTATCACCAGCACGACGAGCGTCCCCGCATCAGCAACCCCCGCGAAACAGCGTTTTGCCGCAGAAGCGGGTCCGGCGACGATCGGGGTAACGAAATCAGGTTGGAGTGCTTCATTTTCCGAACCACTGTCGTCGGGCAAGAAATCTGCTGGGACCAGTCCGCTGGTTTTATCTTTCTTAGGTACCGTTTTTTCCTCGGTCGGTTTTGCCAGCGGTAGCGGTGGTGGGATGATCGAATTCCCGCGCGGGTGGGTATCGCCACGGTGGATCAAGGCCCCGGTGTGCTTTTTTTCTTCGTTTGGACGCAGGACATCGGAACTTACGTCGCTGTCAGTAAATTCACCGCTGCTTGAGGAAAGCGCGGCGGCGATCATGGGATTGAGCGCGCGTCCAGGTTTGCTGGCAGGCACACGTTCGGAAACGGGAAGATTGAGCGGATCCATTTCCTCGGTTTTATGCAGATCTGGCTTTCGATCGGTGCTTGGTAGCAGCTCACTGGCGCGGGCCTTTTGCGTTGGATCGAGCGCGACGATGAAAACGCATGGACCACACACAATGGTATCGCCAGAGTGCAGCGATTTTTTGCCCTCAATACGTTCACCGTTGACCAACACGCCATTCGTGCTGCCAATATCTTCAATGACGAGTGTCGAGCCGTCATTGAGCAAACGCGCGTGGTGACGACTTAGACGCGGGTCGTCGATGCGCAGGGCGCAGTCCTGACCGCGGCCCAAAATACTGGAGCCAGCTGGGATCGGCAATTCACCTTGTTGACCATGTGAAAGCTGACCATGCGAAAGTTGACCATGCAAAAACGCGCGCATGGCAGCAGTATGGGATCAAAAAAACGATTTGTCACCCGCCACGTCGGCATTCTTAGCATGCGCTGTCAAAAGGCGGCAAGACCGCGACCCCGCGCAGCAGAACGATTTTGAGGGTCGCACCGTGGCCAGAAATCAGCTCGACCGCTGCGCCATTCAGCGGTTTCAGCCATTTTTCCAATAGTGCGATCACCGCCCGGTTGGCCTTGCCGTCTTCAGGCGCTGCAGTCACGCGAATTTTCAGGCGATCACCCAACGCACCAGCCAACGCCGCGCGACTGGCGCCCGGAATCACCCCCAAGCGCATTTCGATGCCCGCGTCAACCCGTCGCGCAAAGGGCAGGCAGCGCAACGGACCTGTCGTTCACGGTCATGTTGCCAGCATCGCACGACGGCTCAGCATACCAACACCATGGCCACGAGTTTTTCATCAGCGCTACGTTGGTCACTGCCCTACGGCGTGCAGGTGGCTTACAGCACGGTGACGGACGGCGATCAACGCGATCGCAGTAATCGTCATGCGTGGCTAGCCAGCCATCAGGTCGAGCGCTGTGTCGTCCCGCGTCAAGTGCATGGCGTTCGTATCGTTCACGCCGACGCCGATGCCGCAGCTTTGGCTCAAGCCGATGGCGTGGTGAGCAATGATCCCGCGATTGCCTTGGGAGTATACGGCGCGGATTGCCCAGGTTTGGTTTTGGTAACGCCAGATGCCTGTGGCATAGCCCATGGCGGCTGGCGCGGAGTTGCCGGCGGTATCGTCGGTCAATTGGTCACCGCCATGTGCACGGTGACCGGACATCCCAGCGCGCACTGGGCAGCTTTCATTGGGCCAGGAATTAGCGCCGCGAATTATGAGGTTGATCAGCCCGTCATCAGCGCACGCGTATGGCCATCGTCAGCGCTGACTCCGGGCCGCCCTGGATATGCACAGCTGGATATCGTTGGCGCGATCACAGCAGATCTTCGTAATCATGATATTACCAACGTGCAACGCAGCCAAATTTGCACGGCAGAAGATTCACGTCTGTGGAGCTATCGCCGTCGCGGAGTTGGCTCCGTACAATTATTAACTGCTTGGCGGCGCTAACGCCGAGTGACGGCATTTCCTGTGGCACGGGCAGCTTGCCCGTGTTCGCACAACCAACCACGGGCATCCCTTACGTGTTTTCCCTTTATGTGCCTTTTTGCGGACAAGTTTGGGCTGTGATAATAAGTGGATGTCCTTTAATTGTCCTTTGCCGGGAGGGTCGAGCACCAGCTCGACCATGGCGTCGATGCCCGCCCCAAGCGTGATAAAATTTCGTGGCTATCCACAATGCGCGGTCGAGCAGGCGCTCGACCCTCCCGGCAAAATGCACATCTCCTTATACCGGACATTTCCGCTGCATCTGTGGCACGGGCAGCTTGCCCGTGTTCGCACAACCAACCACGGGCATCCTTTACGTGCTTTTCCTTTATGTGCCTTTTTTGCGGGCAAGTTTGGGCTGTGATAATAAGTGGATGTCCTTTAATTGGTCTTCCTCCTTCATCGCCGTCCTTTCCTTTATCGCCGTCCTTTCGTACCTTAGTATCACAAAAGCTGACTCGCCGGGAGGTGGCGCGGCATTCACCAGATGGGTCATCGCCTGTTGTTACGATTTCATGGACATTCTCCGCGCCTCCGCGCCTCCGCGTGAGCCCATCGCCCTTACAAGGATCAAAGGGGCTTGTCAAAGCGGCAAGTAAAAGGGGCAAGGAAATCGAACCGGAGTTGCGTTGCGCGGACTTCTTTCAAGGAACGATAAGTAACTCATCCCATCGGGTTGAGTAACGCGGGCTACAGCGATCTGCCAGCGGACGCCAGTGCTGGCTCAATGCCGTAGTGCCGCTGCGGATCAACGACCGTCCGTGTTTGTGGTTGATCGTGTCGAGCGCCGTCATGAGGGCGCGTACTTTGGGTCTATCTATCGGATCAAGGAAACTCTGTTGCTGGGCGTGCTCATCGACCAATCCCAGCAGAAGTACACCGGCTTTCTTCCAACGGCCATCCGGCTTCCAGAGCCGCCGCACCAGGACATCTGCCGCAGCAAGGAGTTCACCCGTTAAGTTGGTGGCTACAGGAAACGTCACATGAAGCGCGCCATCACATCGCGGCGAGTGTGGATCGAAGCGATTGCCCTCCAGGAAGACGGTCATGGATGAAGCGCTGAGTCCTTGAGCGCGAACCTTTTCTCCCGCTCGTTCGATAAACATGGCAACGGCAGCACGGAGATCATCAAGCGCCGTCACCTGTTCACCAAATGATCGGGAAACGGTGATGGATTTTTTTGGTGGCGGCACTTCCTCCAACGCCAAACAGCTCACGCCGCGCAGTTCTTCGATGACTCGTGCGCCAGTGACGCCATAGCGCGCTCGCATGGTATGAAGGTTGAGTCGGGCGAGATCGAGCGCTGTCTTCACTCCCATCCCATCAAGCGCCTCACTGATGCGCGGGCCGATTCCCCACACCTCACGCAGTGCGACGCCAGCAAGAACTGCCGCCAGCGCAGGGCCAGATGGAGGGCACAAAAACACGCCGCATGTTTGTTCCTTGGCGAGGTCGCTCGCCAATTTTGCCAGTGTCTTCGTTGGTCCGATGCCCACGGATGTCGGAATACCGACATCATGCAGCACTTGCGCGCGCGCCTTCGCCATGGTCGCAGCTGGGTCGGGATCGCCGGTCATATCAAGAAAGCACTCATCGATGGAATAGATTTCCTGAGCCTGACCGAAGCTCGCCAACGTGGTCATCACGCGATGTGACAGATCACCGTAAAGCGTGTAGTTACTCGAGAGGGCAATCACGCGGCCAGCGTCGACGTGATGCTTAATTTGAAAAAATGGAACGCCCATCGTCACCGGGATCAACTTGGCTTCCCGTGAACGCGCGACGACGCAGCCATCGTTATTGGAAAGAACGACGACCGCCTTACCGCGCAGACGTGGATTGAAGAGCCGTTCACAACTGACGTAGAAACTATTGCAATCGATAAGGCCAAATAATTTTTGGTCACTCATGTCTGACTTTGCGTGGAGGTGAGATCACGATGTATGGAAGTGACGACGCCCCATACTTCACAGCCATCGCGCCAGGGGATTGGTGGATACTGAGGGTTCTCAGCGGCGAGCACGATCTGGCCACCGCATGAGCGGTAGCGCTTGGCAGCAAAGTCGCCGTCCACTATCGCCAGCACAATATTACCGTCACGGACCTCGCGGCTGCGATCAACGACCAGGTAATCACCAGGACGAATGCCGATCCCGTTAAGCGAATCTCCTGATACTCGCACGATGAACGTTGATGACGGATGTCGCACAAAATGCCGTGACAGGTCGAGCGCTCCGTCTTCGTGATCTGCTGCTGGGCTGGGAAAGCCCGCGTGGACGCGTTCGCCAGCCAGCGGTAAGGGCAGAGGAGCGCCGCTCACCGCTCTCAGAATCGCTTCTTGAGGATATAGGTTCATAAGATCCCTATGCCTCACATTGCGCCGCTAGCAAGCGGCGTCTGGTTCTGGCTTGTTTGGCAAGTTCACCGAAGTCGGGCAATCAGATAGCCCGCTTAGTACAGACGAATTTGAGGTAAGAAGAGAAACAGACTCATGCTCACCGGCAAGCATCTTCCCCTTCTCCGATCTCGGCGTCTGCGCGCCACCTGTTCGCGCCTGAGTGTCACGAAGATCGTTCACCTGCCTCGCGTCAGGCCAAGAATCGCTTTCACCATTCCGGTGGCGCTGGCCCCGAAAAATAGGTCGTTCACCTTCCTTGCGTCGGGGGCATGCTCAATTGTTAGGCTCTGCGGCGTTTCGTTTGGGTTCAATCTCATGGGACAGCCAAAAGAAGTAAACAACGAACAGGAGGCGCGGAGACACGGAGATCGGAGGAGGGGAAAATACTTGCCGGAAAGAATGAGCCTTCTTGCCAGAAAGAATGAGCCTTTTCCTCCTCTTACCTCTGCGTCTCCGCGTCTCCTGTTCGATTTTTCCCGCTTTAATGAGCCCTAAAGACTGAGAAAAGACCCACACGAAACGCCGCAGAGTCAATTATTATGAACGTGTGGCGTGCACCACTCAGACGTGAGCGACAAACGCGCAGGAAATGGACGAGTATTGTCGAGTTGCGCATTGATGGCAGCCTCAACCATCGACGTTTTCCAATACGCACGTCGCAGCCGTTATTCCGGGTGCGACGAGTTAAACGGAGAGTACGTCCATCGCCTGCCGAACAGCCCTCTCGCACTTCAATCAGAAAGAAAGACTCATGCTGAGCCGCTTCATCATCGGATTTACTGTATTTTCCTCCATATATATGAGTGGCTGCGCGTCCACCGTGACGACCGTTCAGCCGCATGACAATCAGCTCACCGAAGCTGAAAAGCAGCAGCATTGGACACTGCTATTCGACGGCTCGACGACGAAAGGATGGCGCGGCTACAAGAAAACGGAATGTCCGCCCGGCTGGGTGGCCGAGGATGGCTGCCTATTCCTCAAGAATAATGCGGGCGATATTGTGACTGAAGAAACCTATGGTGATTTCGAGCTGCAGGCAGACTGGAAGATCTCCGCTGGAACCAACAGCGGCATTATGTACCTCGTCAGCGAAGACCAACCGGAACCGTATATGACAGGGCCGGAATTCCAGGTCTTGGATGACCCTTCCTTCGGTCAGAAGTCCGATGGGCTGACCGCCACCGGCTCATTATATGCGCTTTATTCCCCGCAGAAAAAACACCAGAATCCGAATGGCGAATTCAATCACGTCCGGATCGTTCACTTCGGCAATCACGTCGAACATTGGCTCAATGGAACCAAGGTCGTGGAATGCGAAATCGATAGCGATGACTGGAAAACGAGGCTCGCCAAGACCAAATTTAAGTCCTGGCCGAAATTCGCCACCAACCACTCCGGTCACATTGACCTCCAGGACGAATCCACGCAGGTGTGGTACAAGAATATCAAAATCAGACGTTTGACGGTGCTACCGCCTCCTTAATTGAGAGACGGCTTTGAAAGGGCAAACTATGAAACTGAAAAGCCTCGCCAAACGAATGAAGCCTGCACCGGTCTCATCTGATGAGGTGTAATATCACGCTATTTTGAACAAAGCTGCCACGGCAATTACCGGCGCAGCTCCGGGCGATCCTGCCCACGAAGCCATCGTCAACCCGCGCCGTGGTCGCCCAGCCAAAGGGGAAAGCCGGACCAGCGTGCTCACGGCGGTTCGGCTGCCCGCTGCCGTGGCTGCTGCTGCCCAACGGAAAGCGCTGCGCCAGCATTGCTGCGTGAGGGCTACCTCGTTCCATTTGGTATCACCGTCTCCGCCTTGGGCAAAGTCCTGCACGTCCCGCAGACGCGCCTGAACGAAGTCCTGGCCGGTCGGCGTGCGATCACCGCCGACACCGCGTTGCGACTGGCCCGTTATTTCGGCACCACACCGACCCTGTGGGTCAATCTCCAAGCGGCTTACGATTTGCGCGTGACCGAACTTGCGCACGGTGCGGACATTCTTGCAGAGGTTGAGGTCCGCGAGCCAGTTGCGGTTTAGCGTGACGAGGTTGACGGCCGGTTCTGTGGCACGGGCAGCTGCCCGTACCACGGAAGACCGCCGGGAGGGTCGAGCACCAGCTCGACCATGACGTCGATGCCCGCCCCAAGCGTGAGGAAATCTCGTGGCTATCCGCAATGCGCGGTCGAGCAGGCGCTCGACCCTCCCGGCAAAATGCACATCTCCTTATGCCGGACATTTCCGCTGCATCTGTGACACGGGCAGCTTGCCCGTATTCGCACAACCAACCACGGGCATCCTTTACGTACTTTTCCTTTATGTGCCTTTTTGCGGGCAAGTTTGGGCTGTGATAATAAGTGGATGTCCTTTAATTGGTCTTCCTCCTTCATCGCCGTCCTTTCCTCTATCGCCGTCCTTTCGTA
>JANMYZ010000506.1:0-3142 GCA_031382605.1 Planctomycetota bacterium
CTAGGTTAGGCACCCATAAGGCAATGCAGACCTGCCATCGCCCTCATGTGCGCTATTCCCGCGCCCCGTGTTTCTTTGCCGTGCTGATCCATCGATCCGCCAAATGTTCGACGTCGCTGCCCAGGCAGCGAGCCAAATGCAGCGCTAATGCCATCATTAAGCACGATGCTTCGCGTAGCCCGTCTTTGGTGGTGAGGCTGGAAAACGCGGCCTGGGCTGCGGTCTGAAGTTGCTGGTCGTGCGCAGCCGCGAATGCCGTCGGATCGTCGCGCAGGTGCTCAAGCCCAGGCAAGGTCAGGCGATCCATCCACTCAGGCGGAATGCGCGCCGCACGTTCTTGGGGATGGGCTTTGCTGAGCTGCCGCCAACCGCGCAACGTTTTCTGGTCGCCGCTCGCGGCCAAACCGCTTTCGAGCAGCAGCACAAAGGCGCCGTCGGCGAGGTGCTGCACCAGTTCAAGGTATGCGTCTTGTGCGGCTTGGCCTGGGCCGACGGCTTGGCCAGCAAGGTATTCCGCCACCGTCATGTGCGGCAGATCCATCACCTCGGCGCAACCCGTCAGACAGGGAAAGGTTTTTCCGTCATGAATGTAATTCACGTTCGTGCCGTGCAGCTGTCGACCAAGCGGATACAGTCGACACGCCAACGGACGTCCAGGATGCACACTGCAACCTGAACCAGGAATAAACTGACTACACGCGGGCAATCCTTTCCATCCTGGTGGTCCATCGAAGCGTAAACGGATGCCACCGAATTCGCAGAACTGGTCACGAAAAAGTCGCGCGTCGATTTCTTTCGCCTGCGCCAAACACGATAATTCCCACGGATTCAACCACACCATCTTGCCATGACAGCACGTGCCAGAACGCGTACAGGTCAGCGGTAAACGATCGCTCATGGCGACCACGGTGGTGATGGTCATCGGGGCAGCTTAGCGTTTAAAGAAAATGAGATGCTGCCACGGCAGCGTCGACACCGTGGATTCCCAAGTAAAACCAAGGCTTTCGAATTCTTTGCGCGCCTGTTGTTCAGTCATTTTATGCAACGCTTTGATCGGTATTTTTGGGTCTTCACCTTTGAACTCGACCAAGGCAATGCGCCCAGTGGGACTGAGCGACTGCCGCAGAGCCGTGAGCATTTCAATGGGGTGATCAAATTCATGGTACACATCCACCAATAAAATAAGGTCGACTCCGCCAGCAGGCAGTTTCGGATCGGTGATCGTACCAAGCACGGGTTTCACATTGGTGACTCCGCTCGTTTTTGCCTTGGCCATCAATAGGTCGAGCATTTCTTGCTGAATCTCAACCCCAAGAACGGTCGCGACCGACGGCGCCAAGCGAAAGCTATAATACCCCGTGCCACAACCGATGTCGGCCACCACCCAGTTTTTCTGCAAATTCAACGCCCGCATAATGGCAGCCGGATCCTCTTCTTTTTCACGTTCAGGACGTTCCAACCAATCAGCACCCTGATGCCCCATCACCTGAGCGATCTCGCGCCCAAGAAAAAATTTACCAATGCCATCACGGGTTTGAACGCCTTTGACATATGGAGGCGGCGAAGGCTTCACGTCCTCCGCCACGCCAACGGACATCACGCCAAGGAGTAGAATCGCGCAGCATGAGCGAATGAAGATGTTCATGGCCGCGCACGGTAGAGCCTGAATCATCGCGCAACATGGCAGAAATGTTTTTTGCGCGTCTGGCGTCTCAGGGTAAAATGCGCGGCTTAACGCGTAGCCAAGTGCGTTATATCGTCGCCGATGCTCTGGTGCTTCCGCTTGGCGCTTCCGCTTGGCTAGGCCACCATCGGTCATAGCGTCTTCGCGCTCCCAAATTGCTAATGGAAGACGTCATGCCTCGCGCTCCCAGATCCTCCCGTTCTGCCGCGCTCACGCCCGAGAAATTGGCGCTCTGGTCGGTCATCCTTGATCGCGCGGAATCCTTTTTGAATCTGGAGCCGTGGAAGTGGATTGGCGGTAATAGCATCTTGGGCGTGCGCGATCCGGTCAGCGGCGACATCACCATCACGCTGGTGCATCGCGCTGAAACCACGGACGTGATCCGACACTTTCGCAAGAGTTTCCAGGAGTTCATGGGATGACGACAAGCATCGCTGCCGAATCAGCACAGATCTTAGAGCGTCTGCACAAACTGGGTTCGTTCATCGGCCGGGATAAGAAGACCCGGCTGACCATTGAGGCGATCAAGCCGTACTGCGTCCCAGGCAACGCGGCGCAGGCAAAAGGGCGGATGGCCATCTGGATACGCAGCCGAAAGGCGAACAAGCCGGCCATTATTTTTCCGGAACTGGTGTTGTTGGCCATGCGCTTCATCGCTGAGCCAGCCACTCGCGGTCGCCTTACCTCATTGCATCCAAGCAGCTTCTCGTACTCGGTTGAGCACAGCAGATCTCCGGCCAGAAAATTTCCGGGCTTGTCCACCCACGCCGGGATCTATTGGGTTCTAGCCTACAAGCTCCTTGGTCTGCCGAATAATTATCGGGATCCGCCGGCCGCGCTGGCGGACGCTGCCTTCAAAGCGCAGCAGAAACGCCTTCATCCCTCTATCCGCACCGTCAAAGGATTACGGCAGGAAACGCTTACCGCCTTCGCCGAGGCCTTACGTTGGCAAGATCCGCAGCAGATCGGCCGCGACTGGGTTGACCTCACCTACCGGACCTTGCGCAGCCGACATGGCGAAGCGAGCTGGGCCGAAAATGAATCCCAACGCCGCGCCGTTCTCGCGGTGATACTCGACGATATTAACCACGAGCCCGGACACGCGGACATCCGCACGATCGACATCGCGGTCTTCGCTATGTTGTATCTCAACCCCTTGAGCGAAGTGAAAAACCTGCGTGCGAGTTTGATCACTACCGTGGTTAACCAGCTGGCTGACGAATACGACGACGGCGACTTGGATCCGGTACTGGCGGAAATTTCCCGCACTAACGAGGTAGCCGAGCAGGCCTTAGCCGAGGACATTGAGCGCATTTGAAAGCGAATCGTCACTAAGAGACTGTCTGGAAAGGCAGTTTTAACAGGAGGGCGCAGAGGCGCAGATGGGTGATCGGGTGGGAGGTAAAATGAGAAAGACCCGAATGCGTCATCGAATTTGCTGGTTCTTTTCCTCTGCGC
>JANMYZ010000522.1:0-5541 GCA_031382605.1 Planctomycetota bacterium
GCCCGCTGGTGCTGAGCGTCGTGGGAAAATATGGGGTGGTGAGGTCTACGCCGAAACCGGATTGGTTGAAAATGATCTGCAGCGTTATGCCATCGGCGGACGCACGACTATTTCTGCATTTACGCTGCGCACCGAATGGAATCGTTTCTTCGAAGAGCGAAACGATGGCAGTCATGACAGCCTAACGGTCGGCACCATTGATCTTGAACTGGGCATCACCATCACCGCTAAGGCGCGACTGGGCTTAGGCCTGGGCGCCACCATCACCAACGACGCTGTCGGCAGTGAATCTGGACTTTGTGGCGTGGTGGCGCTCGACGTTTTTCCGCTCAAACCCATCACCATGCATGGTGTATTTACCTACGGTTCCGTCGGCGACTTTAACACCGATGTGATGACCGTGCGCGGCACCATCGGCGTGCTTTGGCAGCGTTACGAAATCTATGGCGGATGGCAGGCAACGCGCATCGGCAGCGTCATGCTTGATGGCCCCACCGCTGGCGTGCGGCTGTGGTTTTAAGCAGCGATTTCATCTCCGGCTTCCGCGATTTTCTGTCCAGAATCACGGTATTAACTGATCCTAAAAACCGCGATGAATAGAACACAGAGTACCAGAGCACCAGAGCAGAGAAGGAGTTAGACTCTCTTATAACGATCACCCAAAGTGTTCAGCTATTTCGACGTAACGTCTTGTCTCTTTCTCTGGTGCTCTGGTGCTCTGTGTTTAATCGCTGCGTTTAGGCTGCTGAATCTGTGTCAGCAGAGAATCTGACACAGGCCTGAAAACTGTGTATGGCTGATGAAACAGCCCTCACGGTCGCTACCTTGGCCGCAGTTAAAAAGGAAACCTAATGAACACGAAACCGCTCATCGCTCTCGCCTCTTTGCTCGTCCTGTTATTTGGCACTCATGCCGTTGGTGCCCAACAAGTCGAAATTAAATTACGCTCTGGGGCAAAAATCACCGGCGAATTGATCAGCGAAGACGCCAATAAAGTCTCGATTAAAACCACGACACTTGGTAAAACGGGACGCTCCATGTCCATGACCGGAGAATACAAACGCAGCGACATCCTGGAGCTGACCAACTTGGCCGATCCCGAACAAACCTACGCCAAGCGCGCCACGCTCGCTAAAACGGCTGATGAACATAGCGCGCTGGCAACGTGGTGTCGTGAGCAAGCCATGATGGAGCACGCGGTTGAGCAAGCGAAGAAAGCGCTGGCGCTTGATCGCGAACAAACCACCTCTGCGAAATTGATGGCCGATCTTGGGTGGGTGGAGGCTGATGGAAAATGGCTCAAAGAAACCGATCTCCTCGCGAGTCAGGGCAAAGTGCGTTATCAGGGAAAGATCATGACCCTTGAAGAAGCCAAAACGGCTAAGGCTCTAGAAAAGCAGCAACAATCATTGAAAGAAGCCCAACAAGTGCTTGACGGAAAAACCTCTGCGCTGGCCAAACTTGATCTTCAAATTGAAGAACTACCCAAGCGTCCCGCACAGATCGAGGTTGAAATGGCGAACGACACCGCCGCAATGGCGAATGCACAAGCCGTCACCCAACGCGTTGCAGATGCCAAGACGGCTTTCGATGCCGCCGATGCCGCCGTACAGAAAGCCCAGGGGTCACTTCCCACTTCGATCGGCGCAGGGGGCAAACAAGTGGTCGATACGTCAGGATTAATGCCTTTAATCGCCGCCTCCGAAGCGGCCCAAAAAGCCTATAACAATATGCGCCGGAGTGTCGGTGCCGCAGAGGCCGAACTCGTTCGCCTTAAAAACCACCAAGCCGCGCTGCAAGCAGAGACAAAGTCACTCGACAAAAAAGCGCTTGATCTCACCGCGAAACGCGAAGCCCTGGTCAAAGAAATTGAAAAAGCAAAAACCGCTTTGACCGCTCTGACAGCGACTTTGGCTACCCCGCCAATTCCTTCAACTCCGCCAGCTTCGCCAACTCAGCCAACGTTAAAGCCTGTTGTCCCGAGCGTAAATCCGTTGAAATAAACGTTTCGACGAAACGACCACTCGGTAACCGTGCCATCGGGTCGCATCGTCAACCCCGAACATACCGCCGGCTGCTCTCTCTGGTCCGCATTATCTTAGACATGACCCATCGTTAAAAACAAAGTGACGCCGATCAGCGCGGCCTGCGGCTTGGCATCGTCAAGCGCCACGGTAACCCTCGTTCTTTAACATCAGCTGAAGAAAGAGGCGACCATGGAACTTATTCCCCGCGACTGGATTATTCCCGATGTGCTGCGTAGTCGCCTGGGCGATGAAGGTGGTCGGCAGCGTGCGATGTTTGCCGATGGGCATTTGCTGTTAGTGCTGCATGAAGTTCCTAAGCCGAACGATCCCGATCGTAAAACGCGGCTGCTCTGGCGTGCGCCCAATGGCACCTGGGATTCGTCGTCCCAAGGTGGTGGAGTGCAATCCTTGTTACGCCACCTTGCGGAATTCAGCAAGGTGATTGATGCGCTGGAAGAGCGCCTGCTGAAGGCACAACTCGCACACGATTATTTTTCTATTCTTCAACACGTGTCCCCGCTGTGGCGCTCGACTCGCAACATGGCCAACACTTTTCAAGAAGCTCGTGGCTTAGTTGAAAATGATCGCGACTTAATCATCGCGCGCGACAAAGCCGGTAATCTTGAACGCGCTTGCGAACTCCTGCACGCTGACGCCGTCCACGGTCTCGACTATACGGTGGCTCGTCAGGGGGAAGAAATGGCCAAGGCTAGCCAAGACATGGCTAACGCTGGCCATCGCCTCAATTTAATGGCAGCGCTGTTTCTGCCGCTCACCGCGGTGACCTCGATATTCAGCATGCAGCTGAGTAGCGGCCTCGAACATATCGCCAGCCCCTGGTTATTCTGGGGCGTGCTAGTGGTCGGCATAACGATCGGCCTGATCGTCAAGTCGGGAATTACGCAAGCGCCGAAATCCGGGAAGAACACTCCGCGATAATCCACTCACAAAATCATGGTCTTTTGTCTGGTGGCGACTGGTGGCGACTTGCCTAAACAAACCGTTAGCCAGCTAATGATGATGATCGTGCTCATGCGGAACTAATGGTCCCAAGCGTGGGTCGGCTTTGGGAATCACCACGCCCGCTGCAACTAAAGCATCAACGCCACGTTCCATCGGGTGACCAACGCGGTGCTGGAGATGATATTGCAGATGGCTTGCATCAATCGCGCTGACGATGGTTTGCGCTTCGACGAGTTTCCCCGTGCGGGCGAGCGCAACGGCCTTGAGCACGTGGAGTTCGGTATGCGCAGGATTGGCGCTCAGCCCACGTTCAGCAGCCAGCAGCAAGGCCGCGTTA
This sequence comes from Planctomycetota bacterium, assembly GCA_031382605.1. Classification (GTDB taxonomy): domain Bacteria; phylum Planctomycetota; class UBA11346; order UBA11346; family UBA11346; genus BOG-1363. The sequence continues at coordinate 3,328 of JANMYZ010000522.1, forward strand.
TCGCTGCGCGCCAACGCGACGTAGGCGAGAATAAGTTGGGGAAATAAACTGAGCGGTTCACTGCCGCTCGCGATCAACGCCTGGTGTTCCGCAGTTGCCAATTCACCCGCCGTCAATGCTGCACGGGCGCTGGCAATCAGCGGCCAAAAGGCTCCGGGATCGCGCGCAATTTCGTGTCGGGCGAAAGCCACTAAACGTTCATCCGGGCCATACAGCGACAAGATAACGGCGGCGCTTGCGGGATCAGCCAACGCGCCGTTCGATTCCGCGCAGATACAAAATACGGGTTGATGCGCTTGAAATGCCGTGCGCTGCAATAACCCACCCAGTGCGCGCCAGCCAGCCGATGGGCCGCCCAGCGCGACCAATGACGACGCTCGGCGCGCCACGTCTAAATCATTCATCGCAGCGGCGGCGTGCCACAAATGTGTCAGACTTTGGACCAATAAAATCCGCAAAGGATGTACGGCCAGCAAAGCAAGGTCATGCGCGTGGTCGGTGTCGGTCAGGCGCAACTCGGCTTCATGGAGGGCATTCGTCCAATCCGTAATTTCTTCTGCCCACGGACCACTGCGACGAGTACGGGCGAGCAGCGTTTCGAGTCGCGCTCGTTGCGCCCCCGTAGCAGCGCGCTGATTCGCCAAATCTAACACCGCCTGCCAACGCGCCGTCAATGCCGTCGCTTCGCGCAGTTGTGGATGACGCGCCACCATCGCCCGTACTTCGGCCAAACCAACGGTGACGGCTTCCGGTTCATCAAGCGATATGGTCGCGGCCAGATCAACCAAACGCTGACGCGATGCGGCTAATTCTGCGCGTTGACTCGCCCACATCGCCACACTGATGGACACGATGATCACTACCGACGCGGCCAACATATTGCGCACTTGCGCTGAACGACGCAGCCGCATCCACGCCCACGCCAACGGTCCGGCCTGCTCTGCCAGGGTTAATCCTTCATCAAGCCAGCGCCGCAAATCGGCGGCAACCGCACCGGCGTCCGCGTCGCGCGCTGACGGTTCGATCGCCAGACAACGTCGTGCCAGCGCCGCCAAACCGCGTGGTACATCGCGGCGCTGCAACGGCGCAAGATCAACGACGTGATCGTTTCGCGGGCCACGCCCGGTCAGGATGAACATCAACAGTCCACCCAAAGCAAAAACATCCATGCGTGGATCGGCTGGTGCTCCTGATGTTTGTTCTGGCGCCATCCAATCCGGCGTTCCGACGGCAACGCCGCCGCCTTCACCACGTTGCGCCGCGACGCCCCAATCTAACACGTACACCGCGCCGAATTCCCCCAGCAGGATATTGCCCGGAGTTAAATCGCGATGCACCACGCCGCGACTGTGCGCATAGGCCACTGCTTCGGCGATGCGTAAAAGCGCTTCGACCAAGGCAACGCGCGAACGACCATGCGCTGACACCACGACCTGCAAGGTTTCGCCTTCAAGGCGTTTCATGGTGAACGCAGGTTTGCCGTCAGCGCGACCGACATCATAGATCGGCACAATCGCTGGATGTTCTAGCGCTGCTGTTAACGCGGCTTCGCGACGAAATGCCGCTTCGCGCAAATGATACTGTTCAAGACTTTCATCCGCCTGACGTGCTTTTAGCGACTTGAGTGCCACCACGCGATCCAGCGCGCGATCGCGCGCAGCCGCGACCACCGCCATGCCGCCCACGCCGATCTGACCATCCGGCCGTAAACGACCCGCGCCGCCATCAGCAATAAATCCAGAAGCCGTCGTTGGTTTCACGTTCGCCAATGCGCCAGCGTCTTCAGCACGGGATTCTTCGAGCAAGCGTTCGACCGTCTCCGCTGGCTGAGCATCAAGCCAACGCTCGACCTCAACAAAACGCTCGCGGGTCAGCTGACCACGCAGGTACGCGCGCAGATCGTCAGTGGTTGGCGTTGTGTTCATGTGAATCTGCCGCGAGCGACCAAGCAAACAGCCATCACCCTAAAAACCGCATTGTATATAACACAGCCCAGCGGAGCCGGAACCAAAGCGAAAGCAAAGATTGGAGAAGTACTCACCACAGAGGGCACAGTGGGCACAGAGGGCACATACGAATACCTTATTATTTTCCTCTTTGTCATCTGTGCCCTCTGTGGTTTAGCACTTCTCATGCTTCCTTCTTTTTTGTCGGTGTCGCAAATTCTCCGGATGGCACGGAGAATTTGAACCTTAGTACTACAGAGGGCACAGA